>NZ_JBWZET010000299.1:0-64787 GCF_056722145.1 Rhizomicrobium sp.
AACGCAAGAAGCTGTCGCAGTGGTTCTTGAAGATCACCGCCTATTCCGACGAGCTGTTGAGCGGCCTCGATGGGCTGGAGCGCTGGCCGGAAAAGGTCCGGCTGATGCAGAAGAACTGGATCGGCCGCTCGGAAGGCCTCAAATTCAAATTCGACCTGTCTACTGGCGGCCAGCTCGAAGTCTTCACGACGCGCCCCGACACCTTGTTCGGCGCCAGTTTCGTCGCCCTCAGCGCCGATCATCCGCTGACCGAAGAACTCGCCAGGAACGACGGCGCGCTGGCCCGTTTTCAGGCCGAATGCCGGCGCATCGGCACCGCCGAAGAGACCATCGAGAAGGCCGAGAAGCTCGGCTACGACACCGGCCTCACCGTTACCCACCCGTTCGATCCGAGCTGGAAGCTGCCGGTCTATGTCGCCAATTTCGTGCTGATGGGCTACGGCACCGGCGCCATTTTCGGCTGCCCGGCGCACGACCAGCGCGACCTCGATTTCGCCCGCAAATACGGCTTGCGGGTTCAGGCGGTGGTGATCCCCGAGGGCGCCGATCCGAAAACCTTCGATGTCGGCAATGAAGCCTATGTCGGCCCCGGCCGCCTGGAGAATTCCGACTTCCTCAACGGCCTCGATGTCGATACCGCCAAGAACGAAGTCGCCGGCCGCCTCGAAGCGCGCGGCATTGCGGCCCGCACGGTGCAGTATCGCCTGCGCGACTGGCTGGTCAGCCGCCAGCGCCCGTGGGGCTGCCCGATTCCTATGATCCACTGCGCCCATTGCGGCGTGGTGCCGGCGGCCGATCTGCCGGTCAAAGTGCCCGACGATCTCGCCTACAATGTCAAAGGCAATCCGCTCGACGCCCATCCGACCTGGAAGCATGTGAAATGCCCGGCGTGCGGCGGCGAGGCGGTGCGCGATACCGACACCCTCGACACCTTCGTCGATTCCTCGTGGTATTACGCCCGCTTCACCGACACCACGGCGGCCGGCCCGGTGAGCCAGGAAGCAGTCGATTACTGGCTGCCGGTCGATCAGTACATCGGCGGCATCGAGCACGCGATTTTGCACCTGCTCTATGCCCGCTTCTTCCTGCGGGCGATGAAGAAAGCCGGCTACGTCAAGATCGACGAGCCGTTCGCAGGGCTCTTCACCCAAGGCATGGTCTGCCACGAGACTTATAAGGACCCCGCCGGCGCCTGGCTGTCGCCCGACCAGATCGAAAAGCGCGCCGACGGCGTCTTCATCAAGGACAGCGGCGAGAAGGTCACCGTCGGTCCGTCGGAAAAAATGTCGAAATCGAAGAAAAACGTGGTGGCGCCTGAGGCCATCATCGATATCTTCGGTGCCGACACCATCCGCTGGTTCATGCTGTCGGACACCCCGCCCGAGCGCGACATCGAATGGACCGACGAAGGCGCCGATGCCTGCTGGAAGTTCGTCCAGCGCGTCTGGCGGCTGGTCAGCGAGGCGGAAAACCTTCCGCCGCCCGGCACCCCGGTTGAGGGCACGTCGGATTTGCGCCGCGCCGTCCATCGCGCCACCCAGGCGGTGACCGAGGATCTGGCGGCGCTGCGCTTCAATCGCGCCGTGGCGCAGATTTACGCGCTCGCCAATGCTATAACTGCCGCCCAGACCGCACCGGGCCCCGAACGCCGCGAAGCGCTCGAGACCCTGGTCAAACTGATCGGACCGATGATGCCGCATCTGGCCGAAAGCTGCTGGGACGCGTTGGGGCACCAGCCCTTCCTCGCCACCGCGCCGTGGCCGCAGGCCAAGGCCGAACTGACGGCCGCCGACACCGTGAAAATGGCGGTGCAGGTCGCCGGCAAGCTGCGCGGCACCATCGAGGTCGCGCCCAATGCCGACAAGGCGGTGGCGGAAGCGGCAGCTTTGGCGCTCGACACCGTGCAGAAGGCTATGAACGGCAAGCCGGCGAAGAAAATCATCGTGGTGCCGAACCGGATCGTCAACATCGTGGTGTGACGCATGAAAAACGCAGCCGTCCTTCTTGTCGGGCTTTTCGTGGCTCCCCTCCTCGCCGGCTGCGGCTTTCATCCGCTGTATGCCGTGCCCAATACGCCCGGCGGCACCATGCAGGCGACGCTGCGCGCGGTCTACGTCGAGGAGGTGCCGGAGCGGCTCGGCTATCAGTTGCGCAACAAACTGATCGACTCGCTTGATGCCCAGAGTGAGGCGGCAGGCGCGCGCTATCATCTGAAGCTGACGATTACCACCAAGAGCGAAGCCATCGGCGTGCAGAGCCAGACCACCACCGGCGGCATCACCCAGACCGCGATCACCCGCTACAACGACACGCTGCACTGCGAGTACGAACTCGTCGATGCGCGCAGCGGCGCGGTGATCACCAGAGGCATCGAAACCGGTCTGTCGGCCTACAACGTCCTCAACTCGCCCTATGCGACGCTCGCCGTGCAGCAGGACGCCGACCGCCGCGCGGCGGAGGACATCGCCGACCGTATCCGCATCGACCTCGCGGTGTACTTCGCCCAGCAGGCGAAGAAGTGACGGCAGTCCTTTTCTGCCCCCGCGGGCGCAAGGCTGCCGCGACCCGCACTGAGAACGCGGGGGAAGGCCACGCGCAGCGTGGGAAGGGGGCTTACATTGGTTTACAAGCCCCCTTTGGTCGCGTCGCGACCACTTCCCCCGCGCTCTGTGTGCCCGTGACGAGAGTTTTCCGCACGCGGGGGCAGAAAGAGCGTCCATGACCGTCATCCGCCCCTTCGAAGCCGAGCGCACTGCGAAGAACCCGCCCAAATCGATGCTGGCGGCCCTCGTCTTCGGGCCTGACGCCGGGCTGGCCCGCGAGCGCGCCGAAACGCTGCTGAAAACGGTGGTCGGCGACCTCAGCGATCCCTTCCGCGTCGCCGATCTCGATGAGGCAACGCTGGCCGCCGATCCGGCGCGCCTCGCGGACGAAGCCGCGGCGATGTCGATGCTGGGCGGACGGCGCGTCGTGCGGGTGCGCGGCGCCACCAATGCGCTGGCGAAAGTGTTCGAGGCCTTTCTCGACGATCCCAAGGGCGATGCCCTGGTGGTGGTGGAGGCCGGCGATCTCGCCAAGGGCGGCGCCTTGCGCAAGCTGTTCGAAGACGCCGACAACGCCGCGGCGTTTGCCTGTTATCCCGACACCGCCCGCGATTTGCCCGACGTGGTGCGCGACAGCTTGCGCATCGAAGGCCTTTCGATCACCGCCGATGCGCTCGCCGATGCGGTATCGCGGCTGGGCTCGGACCGCGGCGTCACCCGGCGCGAACTGGAAAAGCTGGCGCTCTACTGCCGCGGCCAGAAAGAGGTCAGCCTCGACGACGTGCGCGCTGCGATGGGCGACGAAGCCGAAGCGCGCGCCGACGAAGCCTGCGATGCCGCCGGTCTCGGCGACTTGAAGCGGCTGGACCTCGCGCTCGAACGGCTGTGGGCCTCCGACATTTCGCCGATCGCCGTGGTGCGCCAGGCGATGGGCCATTTCCAGCGCCTCTTGCTGGTCTCGGTCGATGCCGCCCGCGGCGACAACATCGAATTCGCGCTCAAGAAACTGCGCCCGCCGCTACACTTTTCCCGCGCCAACGCCTTCAAGCTGCAGCTGCAGAAGTGGAACGAAGATCGCCTCGGCAACGCCCTCGACCTGTTGTTCGAAGCCGAAGCCTTGTGCAAAACCACCGCCGTCCCCGCCGAGGCCGCGCTCGGACGAGCCCTCTTCAACGTCGCCGCGATGGCGCGGGGGCGATGATGCCTCCCCGGCGGAGCCAGCGCCGCAGCGCGACCAAATTTACGGGACACTTTAAATAATTCCCACGCTGGCCGCGTCCATTCCATGAAATGACGCGAGATGCGCTTTCTGCCCCCACGCGCGAGACGCCCTCTTCACCGGCACGTAGAGCGTGGGGGAAGTGGCTGTCGGAACGCGCAGCGGTGCGACAGCCGAAGGGGGCTTTCACCGCTCGTCCTGACGTTAAGCCCCCTTCGGTTCGCCGCTCCGCGCCGAACCACTTCCCCCACAGTCATCATGCCAGAGAGTCAAACCGTGTCGCCCGCGGGGGCAGATGGTGTGAGCACACACGTTCACGCCGAGATGTCGTGCCGTCGGATCAAGGCATAGGCAATGAAGACAGTGAGCGCTGCCAAGCTGCTCCATGTTTGTACGCCCGGTGCGCTTGCGAACATGAACCATTGATAGATCACGACCGCTAGTACGCTACAATCAAGGACAATCGCCGCAATTATGATTGCCTTTGCGAGACGGATAAGATGGTTCATAGCCGAACCCCGAGGTCCGTTTGTGACAAGAGTAATGCTGGATCAGGGGCGGCCCAAACGCAAGTTCTGACGCATCGCGGACCAGTACCACGATCGCAGCTTCACTCTCCCCCTGCGCCTGCGTCTCAGCCTTCGAAAATCGTGATAAGTGTTACATCCCTAACGATCTTGAAGGACGTGGGTTCGGTTCCCACATCTCGTCTGAAGTCTCGTCGTTGCTCGGATGGAAGACGCGCTCGCCTTGCTGCAACTGCCGTCGCTTGTCGTGGAAGCGATGCAACGGACCGCGCGCCGCAGGCCGATTCATGGTGAACGGGCGCGTAACGAGTCAGCACCCCCTCCCCGCTCGCAAAACCCCAATAACAATTATGTTGCCGAAGCGGGTTTGCCACGGCAGCCTGTCCGGCGTCGCGTCGCGAAGCCCGGAGCGAGGGCGGGCAATCGCAATGCGGTCAAACCCGGTCTGGCCGAATGGCGCGCCGCCGACGCCGAGGCCAAACGCTGTCTCGCACGGCTGAAGCGCGCCCTCGCCCTTGCCAAATCTGTGATCGCCGCCGCCCAGCCGCCGCACTACCGCTATTGCCACATTTACCAGGTGAACGGCGCCGTCAGGCGGGTTTGCGTCCGCGTGCACATCGGCGCCAACCGCCGCGCGGCCCCGGCAAACTGGACTCCTCCCGCCCCATTCGCTATTCGCTATGCGCCATTCGCGCAGGCTCCCCATGCTGAAGATCCGCATCATCCCCTGTCTCGACGTGAAGGACGGGCGCGTCGTCAAGGGCGTCAACTTCGTCGATCTTCGCGATGCCGGCGATCCGGTGGAGCAGGCCATGCTCTACGACCGCATGGGCGCCGACGAACTCTGCTTTCTCGACATCACCGCCTCGAACGAGAAGCGCGCCATCATGCTGGATGTGGTCCGCCGCACCGCCGATGTCTGCTTCATGCCGCTGACCGTGGGCGGAGGCGTGCGCACCTTGGACGATATCCGCAGCCTGCTCCTGGCCGGTGCCGACAAGGTGTCGATCAACACCGAAGCGGTGAAGCGGCCCGAGTTCGTGCGCGAAGGCGCCGAGAAGTTCGGCAGCCAGTGCATCGTTGCGGCGATCGATGCCAAACAGGTGGCGCCGGGCAAGTTCGAAGTCTTCACCCATGGCGGCCGCAACCCGACCGGCATCGATGCGGTGCGCCACGCGATCCGGCTGGTGGAATATGGCGCCGGCGAAATCCTGCTCACCTCGATGGATCGCGACGGCACCAAGATCGGCTACAACATCCCCTTGACCCGCGCCATTTCCGATGCGGTGTCGGTGCCGGTGATCGCTTCGGGGGGGGTCGGAACCCTCGAGCACCTGGTGGAAGGGGTCCGCGACGGCGGCGCCAATGCCGTACTGGCCGCCTCGATTTTCCATTTCGGTCAATGGTCTATCGCCGACGCCAAGAATGCCCTTGCATCGGCAGGGATTCCGGTCCGCAATACCTGAAAATAACAGGTGTTGGTGGGAAACGATGAGCGAGCCGCAGCGGCCGCGCCCAGTCCTGGTGCCGGTTTTTGCGCAGGCGCCGCGGATCGACGGCAGTCTCGGCGCTGACGAGGCGCTGCGCCTGATCCTGCTCGACGCCCTCGCTCAGCTCGACGCCAATGTGCCGGCGGCGGTGCAGGCCGAAAACGGCGAAGCCCTGCACCAGATGCGCGTCGCCTTGCGCCGCTTGCGCACCGCGATGAAGATAACGAAAGCGTTCGCTGATCTTGATGCGCGCGCAAAAATCCTCATCGCCACCATCGGACAGGCGCGCGATCTCGATGTCTTTGTCGCGGAGCTGTTCCAGCCGGCGGTGGTGGAACTGGGACCGCGCCGCGGCTTCGATATTCTGGCGAGCCGGGCCGAGCGCTTGCGCCGCGAGGCGTGGCGGAACGCGATCGCGACGATCACCGCGCCATCGTTCCGCGCTTTTGAGGACGAGGTCACAGCAGCGGCGCGCGCGGCCGTCTGGGAGAAGGATCGCCCCATCACCGCGCTGGCACCAAGCCTGCTCGATCACGCGGTCCGGCGGGCCGAGCGGCGCGGCCGTCATTTCAAGCGCCTCGATCCGCCGTCGCGCCACCGTTTGCGCATCGCGCTCAAAAACCTGCGCTATGCCAGCGAGTTTTTCGCGCCCCTCTATCCGGGCAAGACGGTGAAGCACTGGCTGAAGCCGCTGAAGGAATTGCAGGACCTGCTCGGGCACCTCAATGACGTCGCACAAGTGCGTGGCGTTGTCGGCCGATTGATGCTGGAAGAAGCCGAAAGTGCCGGCGTGCAGGCTGATTTGAGCTATGCCGCCGGCTTGCTGCAAGGCTTGCATCAGGCCCGCGCCGAAACGATTGCCGAAAAAACCGGCAAACGCTGGAAAAGGTTCCGCGCCACGACACCGTTCTGGGCGTGAGGTGCTGCTCGGTTTTTATGCGATTGCATCGTCTTTGTGCGAACGATGCATATAATGCTGATGGGACGCGGTTTTCTTTGTCATCACTCCGTCGTATTTCAGCGTTGCATCGTCGCAGCAAACGCAAATCCGCACCAAGCTGCAGCCCCGAAACCTTCGCTTAAGCGATGCGCCGCTAGCGTTGCCCATCCGGCCCTGAGACCGGTCGAAGATCAACATGGTGGGTGCAATGCGTTTCGGTTTGAAATTGGGTTTTTGTGTTGTTGTTGCGGCCGCGCTGGCCGCGCCGGCTGTGGCCGGCGATTTGAACGACGTGTTCAAGAAGTGCCTCACGCAGTACGGCAAGTCGACCAAGGATGCGACGGTGACGCTCGAATGTGTGGCGGCCGACGGCAAAGTCAGCGGCTGCAAGATCGTCGAAGCGCCGTCACCGGCCGACGGCTTCGACAAGGCGGCGCTGTGCGTGGCGGATGCTCTGCCGATCGGCAGCAAGACCGGAACAATCAAGTTCCCGATCAAGTTTACCGGCAGCCATTATTGAGCTGCGCGAGGCCTGAGCGGCGCGTTGAGCTGTGACAGGCTCGGCGTGCCGTCGGCGGCAAGCGCCAGGATCAGCGCCGCCTTGAGGTCGAGCTCGGGCGGCATCGGCGCCGACATCTCCCAGCCGGTCGCCAGAACGTAGGCGGCGCGCAGCACGCCCATATGGCTGACGGCGATGGCGTCGTGACCACGCGCCGCAACGGCTTGGAAGAACGCCGTCAGGCGGGCGTGCAGTTCGCCGGTGGATTCGCCGTGTGGCGGGCGGAACGAGAGCCCGCGTCCACCGGCCCGTTCGAAGGCGTCGTCGCCATCGCGCGCCAGCATCTCGGCCCGCGTCAGGCCTTCCCAGTCACCCCAGTTCTGCTCGGCCAGCCGGTCGTCGAGATGCAAGGTCTTCAGCCCCAGACAGGCCGCGGTCTGGCGCGCCCGGAGCTTGGGACTGCAATAGACGACCGCCTCATCAAAGCCCGCCGGCGGCAACAGCGCCCGCATCCGCGCCTTGCCCTCTTCCGAAAGCGGCGTATCGATCGAGCCCTGGACGCGCCCCTGCCCGTTCCAGTCGGTCGGCCCATGGCGGAGTAAGGCGAGACGCATCACAGATCGATCTCGGCGATGACCGGCACATGATCGGACGCCTTTTCCCAGCCGCGCATCTTGCGCACGATGTGATGGGTCTTGACGCACTCGCGCAGTGCCGGGCTGACCCAGATATGATCAAGGCGACGGCCGCGGTCGGAGGAGTCCCAATCGCTCGCCCGATAGCTCCACCACGAATAGACTTTCTTGGCCGGGGGTACGAACAGGCGGGTGACGTCGATCCAATTGTAGGCCGCGCGCGCCGTGTTGAGCAGACTGGTTTCGATTGGGGTGTGGCTGACCACCTTCAACAGCTGTTTGTGGTTCCAGACATCGTTCTCGAGCGGGGCGACGTTGAGATCGCCGACCAGGATCACCGGCGTCGTGGAGCCATCCTTACGGGTCTTGAACAGCTTCTCCATGCGGGCGAGGAAATCGAGTTTGTGATCGAATTTCTTGTTGAGCGCCGGATCGGGAATGTCGCCGCCCGCCGGCACATAGAAATCATGCAGTTCGAGCCCGTTCTCGAACGTCACCCGCAGATGGCGGCTGTGGCCTTCGCGGCAGTAATCGTCGACCCTGTGCCGCTTGATCGGCAGGCGCGATACCACCGCGACGCCATGATTGGCTTTCTGGCCGCTCACCGCCTGATGGACATAACCGAGCTTGGCGAATTCCTTGGCCGGGAACTGGTCGTTGGTGCACTTGATCTCCTGCAGCGCCAGCACGTCGGGCGCCTGATCGCGCAACAGCCGCGCCACCAGCGGCATCCGCAGCCGCACCGAGTTGACGTTCCAGGTCGCGATCTTCATGGCGTCCTCAGCCTTGGTGCAGCGGCCAGCGGGCAAGCGCCGGCGCCTCGAGCGGATCAAAGCGGCCGAGCGCCGCGTTCTCGATGCCGGCCCAGGCGATCATCGCAGCGTTGTCGGTACAGAGCCGCACCGGCGGCACGCTGAAGCCGAAACCGTGTTCGGCCGCGAGAGTCGCCAGCGCGGTGCGGATCGCCCCATTGGCCGCCACGCCGCCCGCCACCACCAAGGATGCCGTCTCTGCCGCGGGAAAGTCGGCGCGGAACATCGCCATCGCAGCGGCCGTACGGTCCTTCAGGATGTCGACTACCGCAGCCTGGAACGAGGCGGCGACGTCGGCGGGTACGGTGCTGCCGGTCTGAACCAACTGGCGCACCGCGGTCTTCAGGCCGGAAAAGGAAAAGTCGGCGCCGGCGCGCCCACGCATCGGCCGCGGCAGGACATAGGTGGGACGGCCCTCGCGCGCCAGCAGTTCAATCCGCGGCCCGCCCGGATAGGGCAAGCCGAGCAGCTTGGCGGTTTTGTCAAACGCCTCGCCGGCGGCATCATCGATGGTGGTGCCATAAAGCTTGAACCGCCCTGGACCTTCAACCCCGAGCAGCTGGCAATGGCCGCCGGAGACCAGCAGCAACAGGTAGGGCGTCGCAACACCGTCCGCCAGACGGGCGGAAAAGCCATGGCCCTCCAGGTGATTGACGGCAACGAGCGGCTTTCCGGCAGCAACCGCCAGGGCTTTGGCGGTGAGCAGGCCGACCATCACCCCGCCGATCAGCCCAGGCCCCGCGGTCGCAGCCACGGCATCGACATCGGCCAGGCGCACGCCGGCCTCGGCCAGCGCCTGTTCGACGATAGCGTCGATCAGCTCGACATGGGCGCGGGCGGCAATTTCCGGCACGACGCCGCCATAGGGGCGGTGCTCCTCGAGTTGGCTGAAGACAACATCGGACAGGATTTCGCCCGGACCGGGAGGAGCCCCGCGCACCACCGCGGCGGCGGTCTCGTCGCAGCTTGTCTCGATCCCGAGGACGGTCAGGGGACGCACGGTCCAGTCCTTTGTTTTATCGCGCTTTCGGCCGAAAACCGGGATACCCAGCGGCGGCAAAGCACACTAACCTGCCGCGAGGCTGTAATCGAAAAAAATAATGGCGGAAAGCGCTCTTCGTATCGGAACTCGCGGCTCGCGACTGGCCCTCGTCCAGGCGGAGATGGTGGCGCGCGCCCTCGCCGCCGCCGGCACCCCTCCAGAGATTGTCGTCATCAAGACCAGCGGCGACCGTATTCTCGATCGCCCACTCGCCGACGCCGGCGGTAAAGGCCTGTTTACCAAGGAGTTGGAAGAGGCGCTTCTCGGCGGCACCATCGACCTCGCCGTACATTCGATGAAGGATGTGCCGGTCGCACTGCCGCCTGGGCTCGGCATTGCCGCCATCCTCGAACGCGAGGATGTGCCCGATGTTTTCCTGTCGCCGCACGCGCCGTCCCTGACAGCGCTGTCCCGCGGCGCCCGGGTGGGGACCAGTTCGGTGCGCCGCGCCGCCCAGCTCAAAAGAGCCCGCCCCGATCTCGTTCCCGTCCTGTTGCGCGGCAACATCGATACCCGGCTGAGAAAGCTCGACGAGGGCGGAATGGAGGCGATCATTTTGGCGTTGGCCGGGCTGAAACGCCTCGGATTGGCGGCGCGGGTGACGGAAATTCTGTCTACGGACGATTGGCTGCCGTCGCTGGCCCAGGGGGCGGTGGGCATCGAGATCCGTGACGACGATGCGCGCACCGCGGCAGCCATCGTGCCGCTCGATCATGCGCCGACGGCAATCGCACTGGCCTGCGAACGCGCCTTTCAGGCAGCGCTCGACGGTTCATGCCGGACCCCGATCGCCGGCTTGGCGACACTCGACCACGGTGTCTTGTCATTCAGGGGAGAGGTGCTGGCACCTGACGGCAGCGACCATGTCGCGACCGCTTTTTCCGTCGATCACATCAGATGCGGGAAAAACGAGGCTGCACGCGCAGGGCGGGAGGCAGGAAACAAATTGAAACCGCGAGCGACTGGATGGCTCGCCGTCTAGTTCCAGAAAACCGCGCTACTGCGCGTTTTCCGAGCTGTCTTCGGCCAGGGACTTGACGAGATCAAGCACCCGCTTGCGCACCTTGGGATCCTTGATGCGCATATAGGCGAGCGAGAGCTGCAAACCGTCGCCGCTCGAAACGAATTCGAGCACGGGCTGGGAATCGCGTTCGGCGAAACCCGGTGCGCTCGCGAGCTGCTCGGTCACACTCTCGTAGAAGTACTGGATCGGAACGCCGAGAATGCGTGCGATCTCAAAAAGACGGCCCGCTCCGATGCGGTTCACGCCCTTCTCGTACTTCTGCACTTGTTGGAACGTCAGACCGAGCAACTCGCCCAATCTTTCCTGACTCATGCCGATCATCATCCGGCGCAGGCGAAGCCTATTGCCTACCTGACCGTCGATCGGATTGGCTTGTTTTTTTGGCAAGGTCGTAAACTTATGGGTTGGAGATGAAAATCTAGGAGCCGGGGTAGCACATCGCAAAGACGAATTCACCGCCCGACGCAGTGAGGCCTCATTTTCCTTTTGGAAAAAACCCAAGTCAAAGCGACGTTTGCGCATACCATCATTGCAAACAGCCAGTCGCCGAAGCGCGAATAGGGGGTGGACGCAATCGCAGCGGGAAGCGGTCCGTCGACCACACCGGTTTTGCCCAATCCCAGATGTCGGGTGATTCGCCCGAAAGGATCGATGATTGCGGAGATGCCGGTGTTCGCCGCGCGCGCCACCGGAAGGCCTTCTTCGATGGCGCGCACCCGTGCGACCAAAAGGTGCTGGCGCGGGCCGGCCCACGGGCCGAACCAGGAATCGTCGGTGACATTCACGAACCAATCCGGGCGCGGACCATCCACGACTTCACCGGGAAACAAAATTTCGTAACATATCAACGGCGTGAGCGTACCGGCTCCGGCCAGACGCACCGTTTTGATGCCATCACCGGGCACGAAACTGCCGTCGATTCCGGTCAGTTTCTGAAGCCCGAGTGCATCCAAGCTCTTTTCGAACGGCAGATATTCGCCGAACGGTACCAGGTGAAACTTGTCGTAAGTCGTAACAAGCGTGCCGTCCTTGCCGAACACAAACAGGCTGTTGAAGTAGCGGACGTCGTCCGTGGGCTGAACTTCGCGGCGTAGCGCGCCGGTGACGAGGCCTTGGCGGCCCGCCACCAACTGGGCGATCTGATCCAGCGCCAAGGGCTGCTCGTCGAGCAGGAACGGCGGCGCCGCCTCGGGCCAGACGATGATGGAAGGATTGCCGGGGCCGCGTGACAGGTCGACCAGCCGGCGCCAGTTCCTCAGCACGTAGCGGCGCTGGTATTTTTCGGCCTGAGGTACATTGGGCTGCACCAGCCGCAGCGTGACGCCCGGAACGGTCGTTTCCGGCGCCGCCGCCAGCCGCACCGCACCGCCAACCCAGAATAATGTGAACAGCGCGGCGAGCGCGGCCGGCGCCTTCCAGCGCGGTTGGGGCGCGAACAACTCCGCCAGCGCCGCGCCGAACAGTATGGTCAGAAGCGACAGGGCATAGGCCCCGAACATGGCGGCGGACTGTAGCACGGCGAGCGAGGCGCCCCAGCCATAGGCCGGAAGATTCCAGGGGAAGCCGGTGAAGATGTGGCCGCGGAGCCATTCGGCGACCCCGTAAAGCGCCGCGAACAGGAACAAGCGCGCTGGTCCCGGCCGCCATAGCCGGCCCGCGACAGCGCCGACGGCCGTCTGGAACAGGGCGAGGCCGGCGAAGAAGAACAGCAGGATCGGCATCTGCCATTCGTGCGCGCCGGGGAAAACCAGGAAGGAATAGGCAATCCAGTGCAGCCCGAACAGGAACTGGCCGAAACCGAAGGCCCAGGCGAGTTGGGCACTGGCGAGGATGGGTTTGGGTCCGGCGGCGGCGTTGTCGAGCAGCAGAACCAGGGCGGCAAAGCCGAGCAGCAGGGCCGGGAAAACGTCGAAGGGAACAAAGCTGAACGCCGAAACCACGCCGGCGCCGAAGGCAAATCCAAAACGTGGCCAGCCCGACAAGGCGCGGACGAAATTACCGGTCCGCACCAGATGGCCGGTGAGCGATTCAATCATGTCCGGGCGGTCTTTCCTTGGGCGGGCGGATCAACAGGCGTTTGACGCGGCGCGGATCGGCTTCGAGCACTTCGAATTCGACGCCATTGGGATCGGCGATGATCTCGCCGCGCTGCGGCACCCGCCCGATCAGCGACACGACCAGACCGCCGAGCGTGTCGATCTCGCTGTCCTCGTCGCGGGGAAACGCGATGCCGGTCTCGCTGCGGAAATTATCGAGATCGACGCGGGCATCGGCGACAAAGCCGCCGGACGGCAGTGGCCGTGCGCCGGGCTGTTCTTCGTCGTGTTCGTCGGCGATGTCACCGACGATTTCCTCGATGATGTCCTCGATCGACACCAGTCCGTCGGTGCCGCCGTATTCGTCGATGACGAGGGCGAGATGAATGTGCGTGGTCTGCATTTTCAGCAACAGATCGAGCACCGGCATCGACGGTGGCGCAAACAGGATGTCGTGGCGGATTGCCGAAATCGCCACCTCGCGAACACAGAATGTGCCGTCGTCGCCGACTTCGAGCTGTTCGAGCACACTCTTGAAGTGGACGAACCCGATTGGGTCATCGAGGGTCTCGCGATAGACCGGCAGGCGCGAATGCTGTGCTTCGCGGAAATGCATGATCAGCTCGGCGAGCGGTGTCGATTCTTCCACGGCGACGATGTCGGCGCGCGGCACCATCACGTCCTTGACCCGGAGCTCGCCGAACTTGAGCAGGTTGGCGAGCATGATGCGTTCCTGATCGGACAGGCCCGGGCTTTGCCGGTCGGCCTCCTCGATCGCCTCTTCCAGGGTCTCGCGGATCGAAGCCGCCGCATCGTCACCGCGCAACAATTGCGCCAGTCGTCGCAAAAGTGATGGCGGCTTGTCGTCGTCGGTTTCGGCGGCGCTGGTCATTTCGCCTCGTAAGGATTGGCGATCTTGAGGGTCGCCAGAATGCGCGTTTCCATCGGCTCCATCACTTTGGCGAGACGGGACGAAGTGTGATCATACCCAAGAAGATGCAACACACCGTGAACGGCGAGATGGGTGGCATGGTCGATCAGCGCCTTGCCTTCGGCTTTGGCTTCTTTGGCGGTGACGCCCCAGGCGATGGCGATATCACCGATGTACCCTTCTGCTCCACTGGGAAACGACAGCACATTGGTCGGCTTGTTCCTGCCGCGAAAATCGTGGTTGAGCGCCTGAACCCGCTTGTCGCTGGTCAGCAACACAGTCAGATCGAGGTTGGGATCAGCACCGGCCTCGGCAAGCGCGGCGCGGACGGCCTTTTTCAGGCGAGCCGGAAGGGCGCGGGTGCGGCGCCAGCGACCGTCTTCAATTTCGAGCGTGAGGCTCAATCGCGGTTCTTGCGCGCGGTCACGGCGCGCTCCTCCTCGGCGGCATTATAGGCGGCGACGATCCGCGTGACGAGGGCGTGGCGGACGACGTCATGCTCGGAAAACCGTGCGACCGCCGCTCCCTCGATGCCCGTCAGGATGTCGAGCGCCTGGATCAAGCCTTCGGCGCGCCCGCCCGGCAGATCGCTTTGCGAGAGATCGCCGGTCACCACCATGCGCGAATCCTCGCCCAAGCGGGTGAGAAACATCTTCATTTGCATTGCCGTGGTGTTCTGCGCTTCGTCGAGAATGACGAAGGCCCGCGTCAGGGTGCGCCCGCGCATGAAGGCGAGCGGTGCCACTTCGATCACGCCCTGCTCGATCAATTTCAGGCACGGTTCGCCGATGACGTCGAACAGCGCGTCGTAGAGCGGGCGCAGATAGGGATCAATCTTCTCCTTGAGGTCACCGGGCAGAAAGCCGAGCCGCTCGCCCGCCTCCAGCGCCGGCCGCGACAGGATCAGCCGTTCCACCTGCCGCTTATGCAACAGATAGGCGCCGAATGCGGCAGCAAGATAGGTCTTACCGGTGCCGGCTGGCCCGACACCGAACACCAGCGGGTGGGTCCGCATCATGTCGAGATAGGCCACTTGCGCCGCGGAGCGCGCCCGCAAAGTACGGCCAGTCCAGGTGGCGATGGTCGGTCCGCCGCCGGGGGCGCCATTGCGCTCGGCGCTGAAGCGGATTTCGGAATCGATTTCCGCGGCGCCGACGGTTTCACCGGATTCCAGTCGGGCGTAGAGCGCCCGTAATACTTGGGCGGCCTTGTCGCGCTCGGCGCCTTCGATGGACACGATGTTGCCGCGCTGGCCCACCTTCACCGCTAGTTTATGTTCGAGGCGCACGAAGTGTTTCAGGTGCGGGCCTGACAATTCCAGCAACAGGGCGTTGTCGGGAAATTCCAGCGTCAGCTTGGACGACTTTTTTGCGCTCAATGCGATGCCTTTTCGGGGGAACCTGTTACGAGCACGCCTTTCAGGCTGTTGGGCAGGACGGCCGCGATCCGCACATCGGCGATCGTGCCGATTAGCGGCGCGGCGCCTTCGACATGGACCGGCTGCAGATATGGCGAGCGGCCGACCGCCTGATTTTCCTTGCGACCGGGATGTTCGAACAGCACCGGCAAGGTGCGGCCGGCACATGAAGCATTGAAGGCCTTCTGCTGCGCCGTCAGCAGCGCCTGCAATTCGGCGAGGCGAGCGTCCTTCACATCCTCCGGCACCTGCTTGGCGATGGCGGCGGCCGGCGTGCCGGGACGGGCACTGTATTTGAACGAATACGCCTGGGCGTAGTTCACCGTGCGCACCAGATCGAGCGTCGCCTGGAAATCGGCATCGCTCTCGCCGGGAAAGCCGACGATAAAATCGCCTGACAGAGCTATGTCAGGACGCGCATCGCGGATGCGTTCCACCAGTTTCAAATAGTGCGCCGCGCTGTGGCCGCGATTCATGGCGGTAAGGATCGCATCGGACCCTGCTTGCACCGGCAGATGCAAGTACGGCATCAGTTGGGGGATATCGCGATGGGCGGCGATCAGTTCGTCGGTCATGTCGCGCGGATGCGAGGTGACGAAGCGCAGCCGCTGCAGCCGGTCGATTTTGGCCAGCGCCTCGATCAATTTCGCCAATGACCACACCGCGCCGTCGGGACCCGTGCCGCAATAGGCGTTGACGTTCTGGCCTAGCAGCGTGATTTCGCGCGCGCCGCTGTTCACGAGGCCCCTCGCCTCGGCCAAAATCTGATCCACCGGTCGCGAGAATTCGGCGCCGCGGGTATAGGGCACGACGCAGAACGTACAGAACTTGTCGCAGCCTTCCTGCACCGTCAGGAACGCGGTGGGGGCACCGTTTGCAGTCGGCGCCGGCAAGGTGTCGAATTTGTCTTCGGCCGGGAATTCGGTTTCGAGCGCATGGCCGGTGCCACGGCTGACCCGCGCGATCATCTCCGGCAGGCGCTGATAGGATTGCGGCCCGACCACGATATCAACCGCCGGCTGGCGCGCGATGATCTCTTCGCCTTCGGCCTGGGCAACGCAACCGGCGACGGCAACGATCATGCGCCCACCCGCGCGCGCCCGCATCTCCTTCAGGCGTTTCAGCTTGCCGAGTTCGGAATAGACTTTTTCCGCCGCCTTCTCGCGAATGTGACAGGTGTTCAGGATCACCATGTCGGCGTCTTCGGCCGTATCGGTCGCGGCAAAGCCGAGCGGCGCCAACACGTCCGCCATGCGGGCGGAATCGTAGACGTTCATCTGGCAGCCGTAGGTCTTGATGAAAAGCCGCTTCATGGCCGGTTTATGTTCGATAGGCGCCGGGAACACAAGAAACCGTCAGCTCGCCGCGGCCAGTGCCGGCTGCTCGCCCCAGTTGCCCTGGAGGGCCCGCACTTGGCCTTCGCGGACGACCCGTTCCGCCACGATCGCCAGGTGTTTGCGCCCGAAACCGGGGCCGACCTGCAACGGAGCATGAAATTCCACCACGACATCGAGCGGACCGGTTTTGAACGCCTCCCAGACGTGCGGCATCAGTTCCATGTCGCCGTACCAGGCATAGAGCGGGCGATTCTCGCGCCCGAGTGGAATGCCGTGAAAGCCGACGTAGGAAATCGACACCGGTTGCACCGGCACGTATTCCGGCTTGTCATCGCTGCCGATGTTAGATTCCACCGCCCCCATCAAGGCGCTCTTGAAGGGGATGACATGGTTGCCGTCGGTGGAGGTTCCTTCGGGGAACAGCACCAGGGTATCGCCGCGGCGCAAGCGGTCGCGGATCACTTTGGCCGATTCCGCCGTTGCGGCACGGCGGCGGCGGTCAACAAAAACCGAGCGCTGCAGCCTCGCCATCAGGCCGAACAGCGGCCATCCGGCCACTTCCGCCTTGGCCACGAATGACACCTTGGCGGCGGCCGACATGATCAGGATGTCGAAGTAGCCAGTGTGATTGCCGACCATCAGGACGCCGCGATCCTGGACCGGCGCGCCGATTACATGCAGGCGGATGCCGAACAGACGGCAGAGAAACTTGTGATAGGCATGCGGATAGCTTGCCTGCAGCTTCCAGCCGAGGCGGATGGAAATCCACTGGACGGGCGCACTCAGAGCCGTCAGGCCGAAAAACGCGAAGGCCAGGCAAAACGCTCTGAGGGTCGGCATGCTTAACGGGGCTTCTTGGGAACGCCGTAAAGCTCTAGCCGGTGATCGACCAATTCGAAACCGAGTTCTTCGGCAATGCGACGCTGCAGCCGTTCGATTTCCTCATTGCGGAACTCGATCACGCTGCCGGACTGCACGTCGATCAAGTGATCGTGATGCGATTCCGGCATTTCCTCGTAGCGCGAACGGCCGTCACGGAAATCGTGACGCTCCAGGATGCCTGCATCCTCGAACAGCTTCACGGTCCGATAGACAGTCGCAATAGAGATGTGCGGATCCAGTGCCGAAGCGCGCCGGTACAACTCCTCGGCGTCCGGATGATCCGCTGCGTCCGATAATACGCGCGCGATGACCCGGCGTTGCTCGGTCATCCGCAGACCCTTATCAACGCAGAGTTTTTCGATCCGCGTCATAGCTTTCCCCTGCTCCCTCAATATGTGCGACTCTAACCGAGTTGCAGCGAAAAGCCCACCCGGAGAAGTGGAATTGCACCCTTAAACACTAGGGCATCTTCGCGCATGCCGTGTGGCCCAGCGTAGTAGGCTTTCCGCCGACCTACTTCGCTGAAGCCGATCTGCTTATACAGTGCTATCGCAGGATAATTCGACGCATTCACCTCCAAAAACATGATCTCGGCGCCAGCTTCTGCGGCCCGTTCGGAGGCCGCGACGACCAGGGCTGAAGCGGTGCCGCGTCGTCGCGCCGCAGGGGCAACAGCCAGGGTGAGCACTTCCGCCTCGCCTCCAGCGGCCCGCACCAGGATGAAACCAGTCACATCGCAGTCCACCAGAGCAAAAGTACCCGGCGTCACCATGAGCCCCGAAATCGCGACTGCGTCCCAGATCTCAGTCGCAAAGCTCTGCGAATGGATTGCAGCGAGCGCCTGGACCTCAGCTGCCGTAGCGATGCGGACCGTCATCGCACCGCCGCCGGAAGCTTGGCATCGGGCGCCCGCAGATAAAGCGGCCGCGGCGCCGAGCCGGTAGCCGGCATTGTCGCGGCCAGCCGTGCCACCCAAACAGCATCGGGTGCTAGAATCGTGGTGACCCGCGCCGCCGGCAGCGCCATCAATCCGGCGCCGGTGCCTGCCAAAGCCAAAGACGTGAATGAAGACAGCAACGCTTGCGCGTCGGCAATGGTCATCACTGCAGCCGGATCGCCGGCGGTGGTTTCGAGATAGACCTCACCGCGTTTGGCATCGTGCACGGCGGCGGCAACCTCACAGCCGGTTTCGGTTAGCGCCGCTGCCGCCATTGCCGCCAGGCTGGTGACGCCGACGAGCGGCTTTCCGAGCGCGACGCGCAATCCCCGCATGAAGGCGAGCCCGACGCGCTGGCCGGTGAACGAGCCAGGGCCGGTGGTGACGGCAAGCCGGTCGATCGCCGCGAAGCCAAGCCCGGCTTCCCGCATCACCGCATCGGCCATCGGCGCCAGCGCTTCGGCATGGCCGCGCTGCATTTCGGTGAACTGGCGCGCAATCACGGTGCCGTGCTCGAGCAGTGCCACCGAGCAAGCGCCGAACGTGGTATCGGCGGCGAGGATGCGCTCAGACAAGCTGACAGGCCTCATCGAATGAGAGCCGTTCCGCCCGCGGAAAGAGCTTGGCCGGATCGCCGTAGCCGATATTGCACAAGAAGTTCGATTTCACCGCGGTTCCGGCGAAGAATTCACCATCGACGCCGGCATTGTCGAATCCCGACATCGGTCCGCAATCGAGCCCCAACGCCCGCGCCGCAATGATGAAATACGCCCCTTGCAGCGAGCCGTTGCGGAACGCCGTCACCTGATTGGCAGCGGCGTTGTCGAAGGCGCCAGCGCGCGGATTGAGCTTGGGCATGAAGCGTGCGAAGTCGAGATCGTAGCCGATGATCGCGGTCGCCGGCGCGGTCATGGTCTTGGCGACATTGCCGGTATCGAGATGGGGCTTGAGACGCGCCTTGGCTTCCGGCGAGACGACGAACACGATGCGCGCCGGCGAGGTGTTGGCCGAGGTCGGTCCCCACCGCATCAGATCGTAGATCGCCATCAGGATCGCCGGCGGTACCGGCTTGTCGAGCCAGCTACGATGCGTGCGCGCGGCACGGAAGATCGCGTCCAAGTCTTGGTCGTTGATCGCCACGGTATGTCCCGGTCAGGCTTCGGCGCGGAAGTCTAAACCGCTTCGACGGCGCTGACTTCGGGAATGTAGTGCTTGAGCAGGTTCTCGATGCCGTTGCGCAGCGTCATCGTCGCCGACGGACAGCCGGCGCAGGACCCGCGCATGTGCAGGAAAACAACCCCGCTGGCCGCATCGAAGCCGCGATAGATAATGTCGCCGCCATCCTGGGCCACCGCCGGACGCACCCGCGTCTCGATCAGGTCGCGGATTTGCACAACCACGTCGGACTCATCCTCAACGGCCGCTTCCGTTTCTTCGTTGCCGGCCTCGATCAGCGGCAGTTCGCGGGTGAAATGTTCCATGATGACGGCAAGCACGCCGGGCTTCAGATGCTTCCAGTCGCCGTCCGTTTTGGTCACCGAAATGAAATCGGCGCCGAAGAACACGCGCCCGACCTGCGGCATGTCGAACAAGGCTCGCGCCAAAGGCGAACGGCCGGCGGCGTCGCGGCTGTCGAAGTCGGCGACCCGGCCCTCGCCCATGACGTTACGGCCGGGCAGGAATTTCAGGGTGGCCGGATTGGGCGTCGATTCAGTCTGGATAAACATGGAGTGGTTCCAACTCGCTGCCGGCGACCCTTGTTACATGGACCCTCGAGGGGCGTCGTTCAAGGGCCTCAGAAATCCGTCACAATACCCTTTTTTTCCCAATCGCCGTAACGGGTTGGCTCGGGACCCTGGCGTCCACCCACCTCTTTCGGCAGGGCCGGCGCGGCGGCGGCGGCCTGGCGGCGTGCTTCGGCCTCTGCCAGCGCCCGCCGGCCGGCTTCGGCGATGCGGGCTTGAATTTCGGCCTCGGATAGCGGGCGTTTCAGTTTTGCCATTTTCTTTCCGTCACTTGACTGACTGGCGCGACACCATACATCACACTCGCAACAGTCCTGGAAGAGCCAAGTGAACACGCTGCGCACCGCCATCCTGATGGCCGCCCTGACCGGGCTGTTCGTCGCCTTGGGTTTTCTGATCGGTGGCCCTTCCGGCATGCTGATCGCGTTTGCCATTGCGGTCGCTACCAACGCCTTCGCCTATTGGAACTCGGACAAGGTCGTGTTGCGCATGTATGGGGCGCAGGAAGTGGACGCCCTGAGCGCGCCACGGCTCTATCATACGGTAGAGCAGCTTTCGCGCGCTGCCGGCCTGCCGATGCCGCGTGTCTGCATCGTCGAGAACGATCAGCCCAATGCCTTCGCAACCGGGCGCGATCCGGCCCACGCCGCGGTCTGCGCCACCACCGGCCTGCTCAATCGCCTCAATGACGAGGAACTCGCTGGCGTTCTGGCGCACGAACTCGGCCATGTGAGGAACCGCGACACCCTTACCATGACGATCACCGCGACGATCGCCGGCGCCATTTCGATGCTGGCGAACTTCGCCCTGTTCTTCGGCGGCGGCTTCGGCAATGACGGCGAGCGGCGCGACGGCGGCAACTTCGTTGCGGTGCTGCTGATCTCGATTCTGGCGCCGATCGCCGCGGTGCTGGTGCAGGCGATGGTCAGCCGGACCCGCGAGTTCGAAGCCGACAAGGCCGGTGCCGAAATCTCCCGTCATCCGTTGTGGCTCGCCTCGGCTCTGTCGCAGATCGAGCACGCCGCCGAGGTCACCCATAATCCCGAGGCCGATGCCCATCCGGCGACAGCGCATATGTTCATCATCAATCCGCTCGCCGGCGGCAGCATCGCCGGCCTGTTCGCCAGCCATCCGCCGACCGACGAACGCATCGCGCGGCTTCAGGCGATGGCCGGTGGCGTCCTGAGCGGCGCCCCCAAATCCGGCGGCATAAAGTCCACCGGCGTATTCGAAAAGCCGCGCAAAGGACCTTGGGGTTGAGCACTGAATCCGGCATCAAAGCCCGCCAGGCGGCGATCGCCATCCTCTCCGATGTGCTGCGACGGCGCCGGCCGCTCGATGTGGCGCTCAGCGCCGCCGAAGGGCTCGATCCGCGCGATGCCGGTTTTGCCCGTGCCATTGCCAGTGAGACCTTGCGCCGCCTCGGCCAATTGGAAGACCTGATCCGCCAGTTCGTGCCCAAGCCCCCGGCACGCAATCGGGCTGGGCCGGTGCCGGAAATCCTGCTCGCGGGCGCCTGCGAACTCATCTTCCTCGATGTGCCGCCCCATGCCGCGGTCGATGGTGCCAACCGCCTTGCCCAGGCCGATCACAAGGCGGTGCACTTCAAGCCGCTGATCAACGCCGTGCTGCGCCGCGTTTCGCGCGACGGCAAACAGGCGATCGCGGCCCAGGACGCGGCCGCGCTCAACGTGCCCGATTGGCTGTTGGCACGCTGGATCGACGGCTACGGCGAGGACACCGCGCGAGCGATCGCCGACGCCCATCAAGGCGTGCCGCCACTCGACATCGTGGTGAAGGACACGGTCGCGATCGACGGACTCGAACCGCTGTTCGGTCCGGTGCACCGTTTGAAGGACCCGGTGCGGGTCGACGCCCTGCCCGGCTATGCCGATGGCGCGTTCTGGGTCCAGGATGCCGCCGCCACTCTGCCGCCGCTGTTGCTCGGCGACATCAAAGGTGCGCGGGTGATCGATCTCTGCGCCGCCCCTGGCGGCAAGACGGCTCAACTCGCCGCGGCTGGCGCGATCGTCACCGCGATCGAGCGTGAACCGGCGCGGATGGAGCAGTTGCGGGAAAACCTCGCCCGGCTGCGGCTCAGAGCCGACTGCGTTGTCGCCGACGCCCGCGATTGGCAGCCGGAGGAGCCGGCGCCGTTTGTCCTGCTCGATGCGCCCTGCAGCGCCACCGGCACCATTCGCCGCCATCCTGAATTGCCGTGGATCAAGAGCGCCGCGGACGTGACGCTGTGCAGCCAGCTCGCCGGTGAGCTGCTCGATGCGGCAGCGGAAATGACGGCGCCGGGCGGAATTCTGGTGTTTGCCACCTGCTCGCTCGAACGCGAAGAAGGTCCGGAGCAGATCGAAGCATTCCTGGAGCGCAACCCTGCTTTTTGCCGCCGGCCGCTGACGGCGGCGGAGGTGTTCGGTCACAGCGAGTTCGTCACCGCGGACGGCGATCTCAGGACCCTGCCATGCCACCTCAAAGAACAGGGCGGCATGGATGGATTCTATGCCGCCCGTCTCCGGAAAAAATCGTAAGTGTTGCCTACAGGCGCCCGAGCGCGTAGGCGATGGTGAGATAGATCTTGCCGGTGTCGGACGACAGGATGGTCGGCGCCAACAGGCCGCCGCCATCGCCTTGGCGGGCGCGGGTGTGCAGCGCTTCGAATTCCTGCATGAAAACGTTGGCGGCATCGCGGAAGCGGGCATTGTCGCGATAGAGCGTGGTGATGCGATGCACCGTGTCTTCATCGAGCGTGTTGGCGAGCTTCCTGGCAAACACCGCCCGGTCGCCGGCGAGATAGCGGCGCCATTCGTCCTCGTGCGGCTGGACGTCGGCGGAAATGGCGGCCAGATCGATCGCCATGTCGTTGAGTGCCGCCTGCAACGCCCCGAGGGCGGCAGCGGCCGCAGGACGCAGATCTTTTTTCGAGGAATCATCGGCCGCGGCGAGCAACGCCGACATCTGCCACTTGCCTTTCGACTCCTCGGCTTTTTTGGCCGGGCGCGAGGTCAGCTTGCGGGCCAAGCCCCTGAGGCCGTCGTGTTCGGAGGCGCTCGTCGTTTCGCTGGCTTGGGGCTCGCGCGGGGTGTTCTGCGACGCCGAACGGGCATGGATTGTGGCCAGGGTGCGCGCCGACAGATCGAGGATTTCCTCGGTCTCGCTGCGCACCATCTGGCGGACGCGCTGAGCCTCCTGCTGAGCGACCTTGGGCAGATCGAGCAGGTGCTTTTCGACTTCGGTGACGGCATCCGACAAGGCGCTGCGGATTTCGTTGGTTTCCGTCGACAACTCGCCGGCGGTGCGCAGCAGCCGTTCGCATTCGGCCATTGCCTCACCCACCAGCGCCTTGGCGTCGGCCTTGGCCTGGCCGGCAGTTTCACCAATCAGGGTCTGGGCGCCGACGCCCGCTTCCTGCAGCGCGCCGATCAAATGGGCAATGGTGTTGTTGGCGGCATCGCCGATTTCCTTCAGCCGGTCGGCTTCCTTGGCGAAGCTCTGCGCCAGCTGGGCGGTGCGCATCGAGGCGCCGGCCATGATCAGTTCGAGATCGTGCTCGGCATCGCCAGTCATGGTTTCGAACTTCTTGGTTTCGATGGTGAAGGCGGTGATCGACTGTTCGAGGGTGGCGCGCTGGCTGCCAAGCGCCTGTTCGAAGGCCGACGAATCTTCTTTCAGGCGCTGCATCAGATCGGTCATGGCGGCGCGATGACGTTCCTGCCGGCCGAGTACGAATTCAGCCCGCGCCATGGCGGCATCAGCGACGGATTCAATGCGCTTTGCCTGCTTGTCGAGTTCGACGGCGGCGGCGTGCGGGGCATCGGCGGCGGCGCCGGCCGCCTGGCGGAAATTGGCGGCCTGGACATCGAGGGTCTGGCCGGCGGCCTTGAGGCCGGTTTCAGCCGCTTCGATCGTCGCTTTGAGCTGGGCCGAACGCCCGGCCACGGCTTCGGCGGCGCGGGTGGCGGAATCGCCCAGGCTGGCGGCAACGCCTTCGATCCGTTCGCGCTCCTGCATCAGGCGGGTGGCGAGCGCCTCGCCTCGGACATCGACCCGGGCGCCGGCTTCGTCGAGGGCGGCAATCTGGTTCTCGAGCACGCTTTCCAAGGCCCGCAGCCGGGTGAAGGCGCCGTCGAGACCGGCATTCAAGGCGTCAAGTTCGCGACGGACGGCGCGACCCAAGCGGGCAGCGGTGCGCGAGGCAGTCTCGTCGGCGGTGAACAGCCGATCGGTGGCCTCGGCAAGAAGTTCGGCACTCATCGACAACTGATAGCCGCGCGACAGCATCCAGGCGATGATGATGAACAGACACGGCGGCACCACCGTCACCGACAAGGCGATGGCGAACTCGGGCAGACCGAAGGCGGTCGCCGACATCTTCTCGTACCAGCCCCAGAAGAACGCCGCCGCCGTACCGGCCCAGAATACCGCCAGGGTCGCGGCCGCAATTTGGCCAACCATGGCGCTCAAATCGTGCTTGGGCTGCTCCCGCACGAACTCGGCGCCTGGTGGGATCTCGGTGGGCTGAACAAGGGTCGGCGGAGTAACGGACGGCGTCGCCATGGACTTTCCTCGGCCTGGGGAAGGGCTAAGTTTAACCATGCTGCCGATGGTAGCGCGAGGGGAGGATTGCGGTTTTCCTCGGGATAACGTGAGCAAATTGTTGGAGTGGGGGATGACAAATCTGATCGCCGCGGCGGCAAGCTTCCTGGGTATCCACCTGTTGGTGTCCGGAACGGTGCTGCGCGACTGGATCACCGCCAAAATCGGCAAAAAAGTCTACATTCCGCTGTTCGCCATGGCGTCGCTGCTCGCCATCGTCTGGCTTTGCATCGCCTACAACGGCGCCAGTATCAGCTCTGCAAACACTGTTCTGTTCGTGCCGCCGCCCGCCTTGAAAATGTTCGGCGTGGTGCTGGTCGCAGCGGCTTTCCTGCTCGCGGTTCCGGGCGTTTTGCGCCGTAATCCGACCTCGGCCGGGCAGGAGCTGGCCCACATCGACGGTATCCTGCGCGTCACCCGACACCCGTTTCTGATCGGCGTGAGCGTATGGGCCGCCTTCCACCTTGCCGCCACAGGGACGCTGGCGGCGACGATCTTTTTTGCCACCTTCCTGATCCTGGCGGTGTTCGGCACCCGAGCCATCGACCGCAAAGTGGAACGCCGCCAGCCGCGCCAGTGGGCCAAGATTGCCGCCAAAACGTCGGTGATCCCGTTTGCCGCCATCGCCACGAAGCGCAATCGGTTCGTGGCGCCGGAGATCGTCGACTGGCGGATGAGCGTCGCCGTCGCCGTATTCGGGGCCGTCCTCTATTTCCACTGCGCACTGTTCAGCGTTCCTGCGACTGCCTTCCCGTTCGACGGAGCATTAACCGGCAATTGACCCGGATCGGCGATGCTGTCGGCCGTCTTTTCGGGGAAAATGCCGATGAAGCCGGCCGTCGATCTGCAACATCTGTCCCGCTACACCGGCGGCGACGAGACGCTCAATGCCGAAGTGCTGAACCTGTTCGACAATCAGATCACGGAGATGGTCGGCAAACTGCAGTTCATCCTCGACAGCCAGGATGCCAAGGGCTGGAAGGATATCACCCACACCCTGAAAGGGGCCGCGCGCGGCATCGGCGCCTTCGATTTCGCCAACGCGGCGGCGGCGGCCGAGCCGATCGATCCGATCCGCGATCGCGGCAACGCCTCACTCGCCGTGCGTACCTTAGCCGCCAGTTCCGCCGACGTGCAAACTTTCATCCGCTCCTATTTGAAGCGTTGAAGCTCTTCGAAGCGGTCCATTTCGAGCGCGATGGAGCGTTCCATCAGTTCGCGCCACACCGCTACGGCGATCTCGGCCTTGAGGCCGGCGCGCTCAGCCGTGGCCGTGACCTTGGCGAGCACATCGGCGATGCGGGTTTCGTCGCGGATATCATCGCGATGGGCTTTGATCTTGGCGGCCCGTTCGATATAGCGCTGGCGCTCGGCCAGCAGCGCCACCAGCGCCCGGTCCAAGCGGTCGATTTCAACACGCAGGTCAGTCATGTTAAGGCATTGATCTGCCGACTTTATCTTTTGATCTTGGGCTGCCATGAGGTCCTGCGAGTGGCGGTAATGGACGGCAAAATCACCTTCCGGTGTCGGGATGTGCGCCAGCTTGAGGTATAACTCTAACCAGCAGCCGTTGAGTTGTTGCAAGTTGGACTTTTTACAATTATACGCTGGGTGACGCCGAGGGAATAACTGGGGAAGTCAGTAAAATCAAATGTCTGGACCCATCGAAACCGATGTCGTGATCATCGGAGCCGGCCCCGCCGGCCTGTTCGCCGTATTTGAACTCGGCCTTCTCGACCTCAAGGCCCACCTGATCGACATCCTGGACCGTCCCGGCGGCCAGTGTACCGAGCTTTATCCCGAAAAGCCGATCTACGACATCCCGGCCTTGCCGGTGGTGACTGGTCAGGAGCTGGTCGACCGGCTGCTGGAACAAATCAAGCCGTTCGGGGCCACCTTCCATCATGGCGAGATGGCCGCCGGCCTGACCAAATTGCCCGATGGCCGCTGGAAGCTGACCACCGACGCCGGCAAGGAACTGCTGGCCCCGGTAATCGTGATTGCGGCCGGCGCCGGCTCGTTCGTGCCCAAACGCCCGCCCATTCCCGGCATCGAAGCCTTTGAAGGCACCTCGGTCCATTATGCCGTGCGCAAGATGGAAGCGTTCCGCGATAAGCATGTGTTGATCGCCGGCGGCGGCGACAGCGCCCTCGACTGGACGCTCAACCTGGCGCCGATCGCCAAGAGCCTGACGCTGGTCCATCACCGTGACGGCTTCCGCGCCCAGCAGCACTCGGTCAATCAGATGCGGGAGCTGGTGGCGGCCGGAAAGGTCAATTTCCACGTCGCTTCGGTGAAGGCGCTGCACGGCAACGGCGGCATCTTGATGGCCGCAACCCTTCAAGGCCACGACAAGAAGGAATGGCAGATCGACGCCGAAACCTTCCTGCCGTTCTTCGGCCTTACCATCAAGCTCGGCCCGATCGCCGAGTTTGGCATCGGCCTGCACGAAAACCTGATTCAGGTCGATACCGCCAAGTTCGAGAGTGAACAGCCGGGCATCTTTGGCATCGGCGATATCATCACCTATCCCGGCAAGCTGAAGCTGATCCTGTCGGGCTTCCACGAGGCGGCGCTGATGGCGCAGGCGGCATTCCACATCTGCCGGCCGGGCGAAAAGCTGCGGTTCCAGTACACGACGTCGTCGTCGAACCTGCAGAAGAAACTCGGCGTCAACGGCTGACGATTTCAAAGGCACAGCGCGGCGCCTTGCGCTATAAGCGCGGCCGCCTGCCAGGGAACAAGTCATCATGAAGATCTACGCGACCGACCGCGACGGCAAACAACACGAGATCGAAGGCCGCGAAGGCTGGACGATCATGGAAATGCTGCGCGACGCCGGCCTGCCGGTTGCGGCCGAATGCGGCGGGGCCTGTGCCTGCGCCACCTGTCAGGTCTATGTCGAAGACGGCTGGTACGAAAAACTGAACCCGCCCGCCGACATGGAAACCGATATGCTGGATATGGCGCTGGCGGTGCAGCCCAATTCCCGCCTGTCCTGCCAGCTCGTGTGCTCGGAAGAGCTTGACGGCATCCGGGTCGTGCTGGCGCCGGAGTAATGAATTCAAATAGTTAAGCCGAAATCCGGACGAGAACCCTATTCTCGGCTGAGAATTTGGTTATGTTGTTCGAATGGATGTTATAACGTGATGTTATAACAAACGTGAGAACAGCGATGAACGTCAAATTGAAATTGACTTCAATCGGCAATTCCGTGGGCGCAGTGTTCCCGCGCGAACTTCTGGCCCGTCTGAAAGCGGACAAGGGCGACACCCTGTTCGTGACCGAGGGCCCGAACGGCATTTGCCTGACACCCTATGACCCCGAACTGGAAAAGCAGGTGGATGCGGGCCGCGAGGTTATGCGTGAATATCGCGATGCGTTGCGAGCGTTGGCCAAATGAGCGATCCAACTTGGGTTCGCGCCGATGTCCTCAAGCTGCTGCATGGTGAGAGCATTGCCGAGCATGGCGGAGCTGATGGCTTGCGCGATGAAGGCCTTTTCGAATCCGCGTTGGCCCGACCGCGCAATCTGTACGCGGACGAGAATGTTGATGATATTCCTCGACTTGCCGCCGCCTACGCTTTTGGCCTCGCCAAGAATCACGCATTTGTCGACGGCAACAAGCGGATCGCGTTTATTGCCTGCGGCCTGTTCTTACGCCTGAATGGCCTGAAGCTGGTCGCCGAACAGAGTAATGCCGTGTTGACGTTCCTGTCGCTCGCCGAAGGCGAATTCGACGAATATGGTCTCGCCGACTGGGTCCGCCAGCATGCGAAGCCGGTCTAGTTATTTCGGCGCCTGAAACATCGTGATCGTCTTGGTCTTGATGTTCACCGCCGCCAGCGGCTTGGCGGTGTGGTCAAAGAAGTCCTGGATCAGCCGGCCGAGGTCGTCGCCGCTGGGACGTCCCGACCAGGCGCCAAACACCAGCAAATCGTCGCCATTCTGCAGCGTGACCACGAAATGGGTGGTGCCGTCGTTCTTGATCTCGTCGAAAACCAGCCCCGCTCGTCCCGCGCTCGATACCAGCATCGGCGAGTCGCCGTAGGTCGAAACCGACACGCGGTCAAAGTTCTGCGTTTTCCCGTCGGCCGTCACCGCGTGCCATAACAGGATCGGAATCTTGAAGCCGGTCACCATGCGTTCGGCGCACCAGACCTCGGGCTGTTCGGGCTTGGGCCGGTCCTGGGTTTCCGGCAGCGTGTCCGCCAGCAAAACCGCGCCTGCCGCCAAACCGACCGCGGCACGATCTTTCTCATCGGTGAGCGGCGAACCGCCCCGCAGCGGGACATCGGATTTTGCGCACAACGCCAGATGCGTCCCCGCATTGGCGACGGCCCGGCGGGCGATTTCGGCCATCTCGTCGAATATCTCGGCTTCGGCGCCCGGCTCGTAGGTGGCGCGGAATTCGAACTTCCAGCCCGAGAACTCGGTCATCCAGATGCCGGTCCGCTCGGCGCCGTTCTTTTGTATGTAGATGAGATGCAGATAGGTCTCTGCCCCGGCGAAGGTCTTTTGATCGGCATCGGGCAACACCTGGGCCGCGGGCGAGTTCTGCAGCAACTGCCGCTTGGCGTCGTCAAACGCGGCCGCAAGGTTCATCGGGCCTAGGCGGGTAAGATAGACCGTGACCCAGCCGCGCGAACTGTTGTAACCGCATGACACGTCGAGGCCGACCGCATCGTAGAGTGTCATCTTGTTGCGCTGGAAACCGTTGACGCTCACCGGACATACCAATTCGGACTGGCGATGAGTGACGGTCCCATCGGTGGCGACGTCCCAGATGCTGTGCGGCACCTTGGCCGGATCGCTGGACGATATCATGTCGGCGTGGGCGGCCCCGACCAGCCACAACGCCCCCACCAATGCCCTGATCAGCTTGCTCATCGAACACCCCCGCCTGGACCGGCCAAGTCTAGCAGAAAATACGTCGCTCCCCGCCGCGGTGCGTACGCGCAAGGCCGTGCAAGGCGGAACGAAGCGGGATATGGTGCACGGCACGAGAGCGAGGGGATGACATGGTGCTGGCTGCGATCCTGGTCGCCGGCAGCTTGGCGGTTGTGGCCGACTGGCTGTTTCTGAGCGTCTTGTTCCGGGAAGCGCGCGGCAATTATCCCGAAGTGTGGTGGCCGGCGATCCGAGACCGCGAAACCGGACCAGCCAAGGTATGGACCGTACTGCTCGGCTTCATCGCGACCACCGGCGTGGTGCTGCTGTGCCAGCTCAGCGGCGGCCATGGCGTGGTGCACGGTCTCGCCATCGGCCTTCTCGCCTTCTTCGCACCGGCGGCGTTCCTCCTGACCGCCTTCCAGTTCATCAAAATGGATTTGTGGCTGGCATTCGCTGCCGGCCTGGCATGGCTGGTGCGCCTCTGTCTCGCCGGCATTGCAGCGGGGTTGCTGCTGCCGTGACCGTCGCGCACATCTTCACCGTCGCCTTCCAGGGCATCGACGCCCGCGAAGTCGACGTGCAGGTGCATATCTCCGATGGCGGCGGTGGCCAGTTCACCATTGTCGGTCTCGCCGACAAAGCGGTGGCGGAATCGCGCGAGCGTGTCCGCGTCGCCTTGTCGGCGGTCGGCTTGTCGATGCCGTTTCGGCGCGTGACGGTGAATCTCGCACCGGCCGACTTGCCCAAGGAAGGCAGCCATTACGATCTGCCGATCGCGCTCGGACTGCTCGCGGCGATGGGCGTGTTGCCGGCGAGCGAGATGGAACACTATGTGGCACTCGGCGAGCTGTCGCTCGATGCCCAGGTGATCGCGGTTACCGGCGTCCTGCCGGCGGCGATCGCGGCGTCGGCGCAAAGCCGCGGCCTGATCTGCCCGGCAGCGTGCGGACCGGAAGCGGCCTGGGCCGGCGATGTCGATATCATCGCAACGCCGTCACTGATCGCGCTCGTCAATCACGTGCGCGGTGTTCAGGTGCTGAACCGTCCGACGGCAAAGCTGGCCGACGACGGGCCGTCGGTCCCCGACCTGAAAGACGTCAAAGGTCAGGAAACTGCCAAGCGTGCGCTCGAGATCGCAGCCGCAGGCGGCCACAACATGCTGATGATCGGCCCCCCCGGCGCCGGCAAATCGATGCTCGCCCAACGCCTGCCCGGCTTGCTGCCTCCCCTCGATGCCCGCGAGGCGCTTGAGATTTCGATGGTCCAATCGCTCGCCGGCGAGCTTCCCGGCGGCACGATTTCGCGGCGGCGCCCGTTCCGCTCGCCGCATCATTCCGCCTCGATGGCGGCGCTTGTCGGTGGCGGATTGAAGGTGAAACCGGGCGAAGTCAGCCTGGCGCATCTGGGGGTGCTGTTTCTCGACGAACTGCCCGAGTTCCAGCGTGCCGTGCTCGACAGCCTGCGTCAGCCGATCGAGACCGGCGAAGCGATCGTCGCCCGCGCCAATGCACATGTGCGCTACCCGGCTCGCTTCCAGCTCGTCGCGGCGATGAATCCGTGCCGCTGCGGCTATCTCAGCGATCCGGCCCAAGCCTGCGCCCGCGCGCCCAAATGTGCCCAGGAGTACCAGTCGAAAATTTCCGGCCCGATGTTCGATCGCATCGACATCCACGTCGAGGTACCGGGCGTTTCGGCGTCGGACTTGACACTGCCGCCGCCGGCCGAAGGCAGTACGGAAATCGCGGCCCGGGTGGCGGCCGCGCGTGACCGCCAGCGGGTGCGCTATGAAAGCTGCGACGTGCGGGTCAATGCCCAAGCCGAGGGCCAATTGCTGGACCGCGTCGCGACGCCGGAGCCGCTGGGTGTGGAACTCCTGACCAGGGCCGCCGATGTCATGAAGCTGACCGCGCGCGGCTATCACCGCGTCTTGCGCGTTGCCCGCACCATTGCCGATCTTGCCGGCAACGATACCGTCAAGCGCGTCCACATCGCCGAAGCGCTGAATTTCCGGCGGCTCACCCACCTGCATTAGCCAACCGCCGCGACGGAAGCCTCGTGCCCGCTTGGCGAGACGCCGGGAATACCCTAATCATTCCGTGCGCCGATCATTTGGGGGTGCGCGATGCGTTGGTACTATGTGCTGCTGCTGGCGCCGCTCCTGCTGCTGTGGGTATCCCATTACAATCGTATTGAGCCCACGCTTGCCGGTATTCCGTTTTTCTATTGGTACCAGTTGGCCTGGGTGGGGATCACTGCCGCACTGACCGGGATCGTCTATCTGCTCGACCGGAGAGACCGGCAATGACGACCGATCCGGTCGCGGTGACAATATTCGTGACCCTGTTCGCGCTGGTCACGGTCCTGGGGTTCGTGGCGGCGGGCTGGCGGCGCGGCAATCTCAACGAACTGCACGAATGGGGCCTTGGCGGGCGGCGGTTCGGCACCGTCATCAGCTGGTTCCTGCTCGGCGGTGACCTATATACCGCCTATACCTTCATCGCAGTGCCGGCGCTTCTGTTCGGGGCGGGGGCGACCGGCTTTTTCGCCATGCCCTACACCGTGCTGGTATGGCCGCTGTTGTTCACGGTGTTCCCGCGGCTGTGGTCGGTCTGCCATCGCCACGGCTTCATCACCGCCGCCGATTTCGTCCGCGCCCGCTTTGGACACCGCTCGTTGGCGCTGGCCGTAGCGCTGACCGGCATCGTCGCCACCATGCCTTATATCGCGCTGCAGCTCGTCGGCATCGAAGTGGTGATCGCTGCCCTCGGCCTCAACCTGAGCACCCATATCGGCGGGTTCGTGATCGACCTGCCGCTGCTGATCGCCTTCGCGATACTGGCCGCCTACACCTATTCGAGCGGCCTGCGAGCGCCGGCCATGATCGCAGTAGTCAAGGACATCCTCATCTACGGCACCGTGGTTGCGGTGTTCCTCATCATTCCGGCCAGGCTCGGCGGCTTCGGACACATCTTTGCAGTCGTGAAAACGACCGCCGTGCTGCCGCCACCGCCGCACGCCAGCCTCGGCGCATTTTCCGGGTATGCCACCTTGGCCTTGGGATCGGCGCTGGCGTTGCTGCTCTATCCTCATTCGGTGACCGGCATCCTCGCCGCCTCGGGGCGCGACGTCATCAAGCGTAACGCCGTCGTCATGCCGGTCTATTCGCTGGCGCTCGGCGCGATAGCGTTGATGGGCGTTATGGCGGCCGCGGCGGGCGTCAAATCGATGCCGCAATACGCCGCCGGTTTTGCCGCGTTCGGACCAAATTTCGCAGTGCCGGCGCTGATCCTTGACAGCTTCCCGTCCTGGCTCATCGGCGTCGCCTTTGCCGCCATCGGTATCGGCGCGCTGGTGCCGGCCGCGATCATGTCGATTGCCTCGGCCAATCTCTTCACCCGCAACATCTGGCGCGAATATGTCCGCCCCAACATGAGTGCCACCGAGGAAAGCCGCACCGCGCGGATCGCCTCGCTGGTGGTCAAGGCCGGCGGCCTCGTCTTCATCATCCTGCTGCCGCAGACCTACGCCATTACGCTGCAGCTGCTCGGCGGGGTTTGGATCAGCCAGACGCTGCCGGCGGTGATGCTGGGGCTTTACACGCGACGACTGCGCCCCTCGGCATTGCTCGCCGGCTGGGCGGCAGGAATCGCGACCGGTACTTGGATGGTGGCGCAATCCGGGTTCAAATCGGCGGTCTATCCGCTCGACCTGTTCGGCACCACCGCGCCCTGTTATGCGGCAGTGGCGGCGCTGACGATCAATCTCGCGGTCGCGGTGATCGCCAGCCTGGCGCTGAACGCGGTCGCCGAGACTCCGCTGCGCGATAGGACGACAGCCGACGACTATTCCTGACGGATCAGCCGAAGCGGCCGGTAATATACTGCTCGGTCTTCTTGTTCGATGGCGCCGTGAAAACCTTTTCGGTGTTGTCGAACTCGATCATCTCGCCGAGATACATGAAGGCGGTGTAGTCCGAAGTGCGCGAGGCCTGCTGCATGTTGTGGGTGACGATGACGATCGTGTAGTCCTTCACCAGTTCGTCGATCAGTTCTTCGATTTTCGCGGTCGAGATTGGATCGAGCGCCGAACATGGTTCGTCGAACAAAATCACCTCGGGACGCGTCGCCACAGTGCGGGCGATGCAGAGGCGCTGCTGTTGGCCGCCCGACAGCGACAAGCCGGATTCCTTCAGCTTGTCCTTGACCTCACCCCAGAGGGCGGCGCGCTGCAGTGCATCTTCCACCCGGCCTTCGAGTTCGGAGCGCGGCAGACGCTCGTAGAGCTTGATGCCGAAGGCGACGTTGTCCCAGATCGTCATCGGAAACGGGGTTGGCTTCTGGAACACCATGCCGACGCGGGCGCGCAACAGGTTGAGGTCTTGCTTGCCTTTCAGGATGTCTTCGTCGTCGAGCAGCACTTCGCCCTCGGCGCGCTGGTTGGGGTACAGCATGTAGATGCGGTTCAAGACCCGCAGCAGCGTCGACTTTCCGCAGCCCGACGGGCCGATGAAGGCCGTGACCTTGCGATCGTAGAGCGGCACCGTCACGTTCTTCAGGCCCTGGAAGGAGCCGTAATAGAAGTTCAGGTTGTTGACCGCGAGCTTGGCTTTTTCGGTGACGACGGCGTCCATTATGCGAACTTTCTCGGGCTAATTCTTCCTGGAGGACTCGAGGATGCGGGCGATGATCGAAAGCGTCAGCACTGCGATGGTGATGAGGAGCGCGCCGGCCCAGGCCAGCTTGCGCCAGTCCTCATACGCATTCATCGCGTAGTTGTAGATGATAACCGGCAGGCTCGCGATCGGATGGGAAAGGTCGTAGCTGGGAAACTGGTTGGACAGCACGGTGAGCAGCAGCGGCGCCGTCTCGCCAGAGATGCGCGCGATCGCCAGCAGCACACCGGTGACGATGCCGGCCCGCGCCGCGCGCCAGGTCACCATCCGGATGACGGCGGAATGAGGCGCCCCCATCGCGGTGGCGGCTTCGCGCAGTCCGTTGGGAACCAGCAGCAGCATGTTTTCGGTCGTGCGCACCACCACCGGGATGACGATCACGGTCAAGGCCGCCGCACCCGCCCAGCCCGAGAAGCTGTGCAACGGGGCGACGACGAAAACATAGACGAACAAGCCGATCAGGATCGAGGGCGCCGACAACAGGATATCGTTGATGAAGCGGACCGCATCGGACAGCTTGGAATAGCGGCCGTATTCGGCGAGGTAGGTGCCGGCGAGAATGCCGATCGGCGTGCCGGCGGCAACCGCGATGGAACTCATCATCACGCTGCCGATGATGGCGTTGGCAAGCCCTCCCGGTTCGCCCGGCGGCGAGGTGTTCTTGGTGAAGACATCAAGGCTCATGCCCGACAGGCCGTTGACGATCAGGGCGTAAAGGATCAGCGCCAGCCAGATGAGGCCGAACACGGCCGCCAGCGCCGACAGCGTCAGGAAGAAGCCGTTGGAGCGCTTGCGGCCGTTGTAGATGCGCTTGTTGATCGCGGTGGTCATCCGGTCACGCCTCCGGCGCGCTTATGCAGGAGGCGCAGCATGACCTGGGCCGATGCCAGCACCACAAAGCTGATGAAGAACAGGATCAAGCCGGACTCGATGAGCGCGGAATGATAGACATCGCCGACGGCCTCGGTGAACTCGTTGGCGACGGTCGCCGAAATCGTCGTGCCCGGCGCGAACAGCGAAGCATGGATGCGGTGCGAATTGCCGATCACGAAGGTGACCGCCATGGTTTCGCCGAGCGCCCGACCCAGGGCCAGCATCGCCCCGCCGACAACGCCAGCGCGGGAGAACGGCAGCACGACATGCCACACCACCTCCCAGGTGGTGCAGCCCATGGCGTAAGCCGATTCCTTCAGTGTCGACGGCACGGTGTCGAACACGTCGCGCGTCACCGCCGAAATGAACGGCAGGATCATGATCGAGAGAATGAACGCGGCGGTGGCGACACCGATGCCATAAGGCGGGCCTTCGAAGATCGTCTGCAGGATGGGAATGTCGACCACGGCGTCGACGATCCACGGCTGGATGTGCTCCTGGAAGAACGGGGCAAACACGAACAAGCCCCAGATGCCGTAGACGATCGAGGGAATACCGGCGAGCAGCTCGATGGCAATGCCGATCGGGCGACGCAGCGCCCGCGGGCAGATCTCGGTGAGGAAAATGGCGATACCGACACCGACCGGGACCGCCAGCAGCATCGCCAGCACCGAGGTCACCACCGTACCGTAAATCGACGCCAGGGCGCCGAACTGCTCGGTCACTGGGTTCCATTTCTGGGACGTGAGAAAGCCCCAGCCAAAGGTGCGGATCGACAGCCAGGCGCCGTCGGTCAAGGCTACCATCATGCCGAGGAAGACCACCACTACGAGAGCGGCGGCGGAAAACGTCAGGAGATGAAAACGGAAATCGCCCGCGCCACTGCGTTTGACGGCGGCAATCTTGGATTGGGAGACGGTCATTGGATTCGATTCACAAGCGACATCAGCCATCGTGCGCGTCCTTGGCAGCAGCGGCGCGCGAAGACCGGTCGCCCTGGTCCCGACCCCCTCACCTGCCCCAAGGCATCACGTCCGGCCTTGGTGCAACCAGCATCACAGTTCTGCGAAGCTTTTGTGACAGGAGCGGAAATGAACGGCTACGGCTACGGAAGGTCGCCTCGAAATGGGTCTCAAGTCCTTGAACGCCGTTCAAAATTCGCTTGATGCGAACGGTCTTAAGGCTTTCGCAACCGGACCTGCGGCTTAGTTTCCGGGGGAGTGGTTTATGGCCCTGCGCATCGTCCGGACCGTCTTCGGCTTGGCCGCACTGGCCCTGCTGGTCGCATCGCTTTGCGACTTGATCATGCACGGCCGTCCGCAATGGTTCCAGCCGTGGGCGCTGGCCGCTCTGATCACGGTCCTGATCGCCTACGTCCTGAACAGTTTCGCGGCGATGCGGGCCCAGAACGAGACCGCTGACCGCCAGGCCCAGCAGCTTCTCGCTAACGCCCAACGCCTGCACAAATCGCTGCAGACCGCGGCCGCCGCCAATGCCCAGCTGAACCAGAGCGAAATCCGCTACAAGGGGCTGGTCGACGCCCAGGGTGATGCCATTTTCCGCCGGGCGCCTGATTCGACCCTGACCTACGGCAACGACGCCTTCTTCCGGCTATTCGGGCTCAACCCCCAGACCGCCATCGGCAAGCCCTTTGCCCCCGAACTCCACCCCGAGAGCCGGGCGCCGTTTTTCGGCAGCTTCGGCGGTCTCGAGACCGGCCACGCCCGCGCCCGCTATGACCAGCATGTGCGCACCGCCTATGGCTGGCGCTGGCTGGCGTGGGAGGATTATGCCATCCGCGACAGCCTCGGACGGCTGGTGGAAGTGCAAAGCGTCGGGCGCGACATCAGCGAGCGCAAGGCGTTGGAAGAGGCCCTGACTGAGGCCCGCGACAAGGCGGAAGCGGCCTCGCGCGCCAAATCCGGCTTTCTCGCCACCATGAGCCATGAAATCCGCACGCCTATGAATGGCGTACTCGGCATGGCGCGGCTGCTGCTGGAAACCGAGCTGAAGCCGGAACAGCGCACCTATGCCGAAGCGATCAAGCAGTCGGGCGAAACTCTCCTCACCCTGATCGGCGACATCCTGGATTTCTCCAAGATCGAATCCGGCAATCTCAGCCTGGAAGAGGAAGACACCGAGATCCGCCCCCTGATCGAAGGGGTGGCAGAGCTGCTGGCGCCGCGCGGTCACGCCAAAGGCATCGAACTCGTCGCCGCAGCGGCGCCCGATGTGCCGATTGCCATCCGCTCCGATCGCATGCGCCTCCGGCAGGTGCTGATCAATCTGGTCGGCAATGCGGTCAAATTCACCGAGTGCGGCGGCGTCAGCATCCGGGTGTCGGCCATCGAGAAGGCGGACCGCGTCTTTCTGCGATTTGAGGTCCGCGATACCGGCATCGGAGTGCCGGAACATAAGCGCAAGGAGATCTTCGAGGAATTCGTCCAGGCCGATTCCAGCCATGGGCGCAAATTCGAAGGCACCGGGCTTGGGCTGGCCATTTCCAAGCGGTTGGTGGCGGCGATGGGCGGCGAGATCGGGCTTGATCCCGGGCCGGCCGGCGGCAGCATCTTCTGGTTCACGATTCCGGCAGTGGGCGCGCTGGCAGCGCCCCAGTTCGGCCAAGCGCTGGCCGGCAAGAGTGTCGCCGTCCTGTCGCGCAATCCAATCCTGCGCGAGGGTCTGATTGCCCAGCTCGAGGCGGCCGGCGCCACGCCGGTATCCCTGACCGAAAATGGCCTGCGCATTGCCGACGTGCTGTTGATCGACGGCGGCTGCGAGCCGGAGCCGATGCCGATGTCGCCGCCGATGCCGTCGGTCCGCAGCTATCTGATGCTGTCGCCGGCCGCCCATGCCGCCTCGGCCGAGGATCGCATGCGCGGGTTTGACGGCTTCCTGGTTAAACCGGTGCGCCAGATCACCCTGATCGCGCGGGTTGGCGACATCGCGATGGCGCCCAGCCGCCCGGCCCTCAACACCACCATCTCGCGGCCGGAGCTGGCCGGCAGCGGCTGCCATGTCCTGCTCGCCGAAGATAACCCGATCAACGCCTTGCTCACCAAGGAATTGCTCAAGCGCCGCGGCCACAGCTTCACCCATGTCACCAGCGGCGAGGGCGTGGTCCAGGCGATGCGCGAAGAGCAATTCGACCTCGTCCTCACCGACATTCATATGCCGGGCATGGACGGCATCGAGGCGACCAAGGCGGTGCGCGCCTTCGAGACCAAGGAGGGACGGGCGCGGACGCCGGTGATCGCGCTGACCGCCGATGTGCTCGAAACCGGACGTCGGGCTTGCCGTGAGGCGGGTATGGATGGTTTTCTCACCAAACCCGTCGAACCAACGCAGCTTGATGACATGTTCGCAGCCTTTTTCCCCGACCGCTTCCCCGGACGCTCGGTGGCATGAGCACAGCTCCGCGCCGACCGTTTGCCGTTTATCTCGAACGGCAGAACCTCGTCATGCTCACCCTTGGCTTTTCGAGCGGCCTGCCGTTCATGCTGGTGGCCAATACGCTCGGGTATTGGCTGCGCGATGAGGGCACGTCCCTGAAGGCGATCGGCTTCATCACCTGGGTCGGGTTCGCCTACACCTTCAAATTCCTCTGGGCGCCGATCATCGATCGCACCAGCGTTCCGGTCTTGGCATGGCTGGGACGGCGGCGGTCCTGGATGATCCTGATGCAGATCGTCGTCGCGCTGGGCCTTGCGGCGATGGGCACGGTCGGGCTCAGCCATGGTCTCGTGACCCTCGGCATATTGGCGCTGGTGGTGGCATTCTCATCGGCAACCCAGGACGTCACCATCGATGCCTGGCGGATCGAGACCGCCCGCAATCCCGAAGAACTCGGGGTGATGACCTCGTCCTACACCTTCGGCTATCGCGCCGCCCTTCTGGCAAGCGAGGCGATCATCCTTCTGGTGGCAAGCCGCCTCGGCTGGAACGCGTCCTATGTCATCTACGGCGCACTGATGGCGGTTGGACTGGCCGGCTGCCTGATGGCAGCGGAGCCGGTCGCAAAAGGCAAACCGTCGGCACCGGTGCTGGTGAAGGGCTCGCTCAATGGGCTGCTCGATTCCATCGTCAATCCGTTCGTCACCTTCTTCCAGACGCACGGCGCCAGCGCGGCCCTGATGCTGCTGGCGATCAGCCTGTTCCAGCTGCCCAATTTCGTGATGGGCCCAATGACCAATCCGCTCTATCACGACATCGGCCTGAGCAAGGACACCGTCGGAGCGGTGCGCGGAACATTCGGCCTGGTGGCGGTGTTCGCCGGAGTCGCCGCCGGAGGGTTCCTGGTGCTCAAGCTGGGACGGATCGGCGCACTCCTGGTCGGAGGCTCAGCCCAGATCCTTGGCACCATCGCGTACGCGATCCTGCCCTATACGCACGACCCGGTGGTATTTGCGACGGTCATGGCCGCGGACAATTTTGGGATCGCCATGGCGGGGGTGACCCTTGTCACCTATATGTCAAGCCTGACTACTATTGGTTATACCGCGACGCAGTACGCCCTCTTAAGTTCCGCCTACACGGTATTCGGCAAGCTCTTGAAGGGGTTCTCGGGAACCGTTGTGGAGAGCCTCGCGGCGCATGTGGGGCTGATGGAGGCCTATGCCTTGTTCTTCATCGGCGCCGGTTTGATAGGCATTCCGGCCTTGTTGCTGTTCGTGCTGCTTGCGTCACAGCGCCGCCGGCGGCCGGCGTAAACCAAGTAGGCAGTTACCCGGTTTGTCTTGGCCACTGCCCTGAAGTAAAATCCGATTTTCAGGGTCGACGCCTCCAAGGAAGCGCACGTCATGGTGAACGTCTACGAGCCCGGCCCGCTTGAAGGGCGCATCGCGCATTGGCCGGTCCTGGCAGCCGCCGGGGTGCTGGAAGTGCGCTTGGCCGAAACCGACATCGAAGTGGAAGCCGCGCAGCGGCTGCGCTACCGCGTCTTCTACCAGGAAATGTCGGCGCTCCCCTCGCCCCAGATGATCGCCACGGGCCGCGATTTCGACCATTTCGACGACGTCTGTGACCATCTTCTGGTGGTCGACCGCTCGGTGATCGACGACGACGGCCAGCCGACCGTGGTCGGCACCTACCGGCTGATGCGCGATGTCGATGCGGCGCGCGCCGGCGGGTTCTATACCGCCAGCGAATACGACATCACCGGGTTGCTGGGCGGCATGCCGCGCGGCTCCAGCCTGCTCGAGCTCGGCCGCAGTTGCGTGCTGAAGGAATACCGCTCGCGCCCGGGCGCCATGCAACTGTTGTGGCGCGGCGTGATGGTCTACCTCGCCCGCTTCTCGGTCGATGCCATGTTCGGATGCGCCTCGTTCGGCACCACCGATCCGGCCGCCTTGGCGTTGCCGCTGTCCTATCTCTATCACTTCCATCTGTCGCCGCCGGAAATCCGCGTGCGGGCCAACCCGTCGCTCTATGTCGACATGAATTTGATGCCCAAAGAGGCAATTGATCCCAAGGAAGCATTGCGCGCCTTGCCGCCGCTCTTGAAGGGCTATGTCAGGGCCGGTGCCACCATCGGCGACGGCGCCGTGGTCGACCGCCAGTTCGGCACCACGGACGTTTTCATCTTCTTCCCGGTGTCGCGCATCGACGACCGCTATCGTTCGAAGTTCGAACTGAAGCAGTAATCAGCGGGCGGCTTTCCTCAATTCGATCGCATCCCAGATCAGGGCCGCGCCATCGGGGCCGCCGAAACGCTTGATCTCCTGGATGCCGGTCGGCGAGGTGACGTTGATCTCGGTGAGATAGTCGCCGATCACGTCGATGCCGGTGAAGATCAGCCCGCGCGCTTTCAATTCGGGGCCGATAATACGGCAGATTTCGAGATCGCGCGCTGTCGGCTCGACCGGATCGGGACGGCCGCCGACATGCATGTTGGAGCGCGCTTCGCCTTGCGCCGGCACGCGATTGATGGCACCGGCGAATTCGCCGTCGACCAGGATGATGCGCTTGTCGCCCTGACGCACTTCCGGCTGGTAGCGCTGCACCATGATCGGCTCGCGATAGAAGGCGGTGAACATTTCCAACAGCGAGCCGAGGTTTTCGTCGTCGGGCTTGACGCGGAAGACGCCGGCGCCGCCGTTGCCGTAAAGCGGCTTCAGGATGATGTCGGCATGCTCGGCGCGGAAGGCGCGGATTTCCGCCGGGTCCGAGGTGATCAGTGTCGGCGGCATCACATCCTTGAAGGTGGTGACGAACAGCTTTTCCGGGACGTTGCGAACCTCGCGCGGATCGTTGACGACCAAGGTCTTGGGATGGATGCGCTCCAACAGATGGGTGGTGGTGATATAGGCCATGTCGAACGGCGGATCCTGCCGCATCAGGACGACATCGGCCTCGGCAAGATCGTAGCGGCGCGGCTCGCCAAGCGTGAAGTGATCGCCGGGGATCGGGCGCACGGATAGCGGGCGCACCACCGCCGACACCACCCCATCGCGGAACGTGAGCTGCTTGGGGCCGTAATAGTAGAGCGTTTGGCCTCGGACCTGCGCTTCCAGAGCCAGGGCGAAGGTCGAATCCGCCGTGATTTTCACGGTTTCGATCGGGTCCATCTGGATGGCAACGGTCAGCGGCATGGCGAGGTCCTTTGGCAATGGTCCTGTATAGATGGGGGCTCTCCCGGTTGGGAACAAGCTAATCGTCGGGGCGCCAGGCGTCCTTGAAATGGCGCGGCAACCGGCCCGGAGTGACAGTGATGACGTCGAACCGCGCTTCACCCGGCTTTCCCGCCAGCCAGACGAAGGCCGCGCGTGCAATCCGCTCGCGCTGACGGGCGCCCACCGCATCGGTGGCGAGGCTTTCCGCGGACCGCGCCTTCACTTCGATAAAGCAGATGATGCCGAACGGCGAGCGAGCGATCAGATCAATCTCGCCGACGCGCGTTTTCACTCGGCGCCCGAGAATGCGATAGCCCTTGCAGACCAGCAGCATCAGCGCGATCCGCTCCGCCGTTCGTCCACGCTTTTCCGCGGCTTTACGGATGATCGTCCGGTTGTTCATCTTTCTTCATCGCCAAGGCGCGCTCGTAGACGGCGCGGCGCGGCGCCTCCAGCATGTCCGACACCAGATCGACCGCCGCCCGCACCGGCATGAAGGCGAGGGCCTTTTCCAGCGCGGTTTCCACCACCGCAAAATCGGTGGCGATCTCTGCTGCAGGGCCGATCAGCAGCGTGATCTCGCCTTTGGGCAGATCCTCGTCCGCATACGCGGAGGCCAATTCCTGCAGCGAACCGCGGCGTACTTCTTCATGCAGCTTGGTCAGTTCGCGCGTCACCGCCGCCGGGCGGTCTCCCAGAACCGCTGCCAGATCGACCAGCGATGGCGCCAGCCGCTGCGGCGACTCGAAGAAGATCAGGGTCGCGCGCAAGCCTTTGAGCTCGGCAATGACGCTGCGACGCTCGGCGCTTTTGGGCGGCAGAAAGCCGGCGAACAAAAAGCGGTCGGTCGGCAGGCCCGCCAGCGCCAGTCCGGTCAGCGGCGCCGAGGCACCAGGAATGGCGTGAACGGGAATGCCTTCTGCGAGCGCTTCGCGAACCAGTTTGTAACCGGGATCGGACACCAGCGGCGTGCCGGCGTCGCTGACGAGCGCAATGCGGGCGCCTTGCCGCAATTTGGCGAGCAGGCGCGGGCGTTCGTGCGGGCCGTTGTGGTCGTTATAGGCGGTGAGCGGGCGCGAAATCGCGAAGATGGTGAGCAGCTTGGAGGTGACGCGGGTGTCTTCGGCGGCGATCAGATCGACCCCTTCGAGCACATCCAGCGCCCGCAAAGTGACATCGCGCGCGTTGCCGATCGGTGTCGCGACGACGTAAAGCCCGGGCGCCAGCGACGGTTCAGGTTGTTTGGGGGCCTCGGAATGCTTAGGCTCGCCCCGTTGAGGAGCCCTCCATGTCTTCGCCATCGCTGAATTCCTTGCCCAAGGTGCTGAAGCGCCTTTTTGCCATTGCTGCGTGCCTGACGATAGGTGCCTGCGCCACCCAGCCGACCAAAATGGTTGCGCCGGTTGTCCCCGAACCACCTCCGGCGCCGCATCAGCTGACGACCGAAGCCCCGGATTTCCTCAAACTGCCCAATCTGGCCCCCAGCGTCACCCCGGTCAGGGTGGGTGTCATCCTGCCGTTCGAGAACGCGAGCGCCAGCGTCAGGGCGCTGGCCAAATCGATGATGCGGGCGGCCGAACTGGCCCTCTATGAGTCCGGCAACCACAACATTGTGCTGATGACCGCCGAAGATACCGGCACCCCGGCCGATGCAGCAGCGGCAGCCAACAAACTCCTCAACGAAGGCGCCGAGGTGATCGTCGGGCCGTTGTTCTCGGGCTCGGTCGAAGCGGTGGCGCCGATCGCGCGCGACCGTGGCGTGCCGGTGCTGGCGTTTTCCACGGACCGCAAGGTGGCGGGCGACGGCGTTTATCTCCTCAGCTTTCAGCCGCAGAACGAGGTCAAACGGATCGTTTCCTATGCTGTCGCCCAGGGCCGCACCCATATCGGTGCCCTGATTCCGCAGAACGCCTATGGCGACGTGGTGGAACAGGCGTTTCGCGACGCGGCACAGGAAAATCATGTCACGGTTTGTGCGGTGGCGCGGTTTTCGCCCAGCGCCGGGGCTCTGACCGATCCGGCAGCGGCCGTGGCCAAGGCCGGTTGCGATGCCATTCTATTGCCGCAAGGCGGTTCGTTGTTGAAGGGGCTCGCCCAGACGCTCGCCTATTCCAATGTCGATCCGGCCAAGGTGAAGCTGCTCGGCACCGGGCTGTGGTATGAGCCCTCCAGTCAAAAGGAAGGTTTGCTGTCGGGAGCTTGGTTCGCCGCGCCGCAACCCTCGTTGGACGACACCTTCAACGCCAAATACCGCGCCACCTTCGGCAGCGAGCCGCCGCAACTGGCCTCGCTGGCATATGATGCGGTGTCGCTGGTGGCGTTGCTCGCCAATGGCTCGCCCTATCACCGCTTCACCCCGCGCGCGATCACCGATCCCAATGGCTTTGCCGGCGTCAGCGGCATTTTCCGCTTCCAGTCCGACGGCTCGATCGAACGCGGCCTCGCCGTGCTCGGCGTCGAACCGACCGGCTTCACGCTGGTCAATCCGGCACCGTCGACGTTCCAGGGCGGCCCGCGCAGCTAATCGGCCAGCGCTGCGATCACCGCGTTCAGCACCAGCATGCCAGAGGGCGTGACGCGCAGCCGGGCACTGTCGCGCGCAACCAGGCCGTTCGCCTGCAGATCGGCGATGCGGGCGGGCGACGGCGTTGTGCCCCAGCGCTCCTGGTAGACGGTCAGATCGAGCCCCTCCACCAAGCGCAGGTTCATGAGAAGATGTTCGCGCGCGGCGTCGGCGGCAGCGATTTCGTCCCAGGCGGCAAAGCCATGGCCATGCGCGCGAACCCGCTCCATCCAGCGCTCAGGCACCGGTTCGCATGACGTGGCGAAGCGTTTGGCGGCGAGTTGCAACCGGCCATGGGCGCCGGGGCCGAAGCCGGCGTAATCGCCATAGCGCCAGTAAAGCAGATTGTGCCGCACCTCTTCGCCCGGACGGGCGTGATTGGAGACTTCGTAGGCCGGAACGCCCGCCGCCGCGGTGATGTCCTGCGTAACTTCGTACAGTGCAGCCGCCTTGTCGTCGTCGGGCGTCACGATCTTGCCCTGGCGATGAAGCGTGGCGAAGCGTGTCGCGGGCTCGATGGTGAGTTGGTAGAGCGACAGATGCGAGGCGCCGAACGCCAGCGCTTCGCCAAGCTCGGCTTCCCACGCCGCCACATTTTGGCCCGGGCGGGCATAAATGAGATCGAGCGAAACACGTTCGAACGTCTTCTGTGCCAACGCCAGCGCCGCCTTGGCCTCCGCCAGATCGTGCAAGCGGCCGAGCATTTTCAGATCGGCATCATTCAGCGCCTGCACGCCGAGCGATACGCGATTGATGCCGGCGGCGTGGTAGTCGGCAAAGCGCGAGGCATCGGCGCTGGCCGGATTGGCTTCCAGGGTGATTTCGACATCGTTCGCCCACGGCCACAGCCGGCGCGCTTCATTGAGGATGCGCCCGACGCTGGAGCCACTCATCAACGACGGCGTGCCGCCGCCGAAGAAAATCGTCTCCACCACCGGACGGCAATCGCCTTGCAGCGCGGCGACGTGTGCCATTTCAACGGCAATGGCGTCGCACCAGCCGGATTCGTCGATCCGCGGGCGAACGTGGGAATTGAAATCGCAATAGGGGCACTTGGCCGCGCAGAACGGCCAATGGAAGTAGAGGCCGAAGCCCGTCATGCCAGCACGGCCGCGGCGAACGTCTTGAAGGCGTTGGCGCGGTGGCTGATGGCGTGCTTCAAGGCCGGATCGATTTCGCCGAAGGTCTCGTGCATGCCGTCGGCGACGAAGATCGGATCGTAGCCGAAGCCGTTGGTTCCCCGCGGCGGGAATTCGAGATGGCCGTGCACGTCGCCTTCGAACACCTCGGTGAAGCCGAGCGGATCGGCCAGCGCCAAAGTGCAGACGAATTTCGCCGAGCGATCGCTCTTGCCGGCAAGAAGCGCTTCCACGCGTTTCATCGCCAAGCCGAAATTGCGGCTTTCACCGGCCCAGCGGGCTGAATAAATGCCGGGATCGCCGTTCAAGGCGTTCACGCTGAGTCCGGAATCATCGGCCAAAGCATAGGCCTTGGCGGTGAGGGCGGCCGCGCGCGCTTTCAGGATGGCATTCGCGGCGTAGGTCGAGCCAGTCTCTTCCGGCTCGGGCAGGCCGAGCTCGCCGGCGCCTTTCACCGCGATCCCGAACGGCGCCAACAGGTCGAAGATCTCGCGCACCTTGCCCTTGTTGTGGCTGGCAACGACGAGCGTGGAGCCCTGCGGCAGCTTCATGCCAATGCCTGCTTCTGCAATTCGATCAGTTCACCGATGCCTTTGCGGGCAAGGCCCAACAGCTTGGCGAGCTCGTCGTCCGAGAACGGCGCCCCTTCCGCCGTGCCCTGGATTTCGACCAGACCGCCGGAGCCGGTGATGACAAAATTGGCGTCGGTCTGCGCCGTCGAATCCTCGGAATAATCAAGATCGAGCACCGGCTGGCCGGCGACGATCCCGCATGACACCGCCGCGACATGGTCCTTCAAGACCGGTTTGGTCACCGCCCCGGTCGCCTTCATGAATTTGAGGCACTGGGCGAGGGCGACATAGCCGCCGGTGATCGATGCAGTGCGGGTGCCGCCGTCGGCCTGCAGCACGTCGCAGTCGAGGATGATCTGGCGTTCACCGAGAGCGGCGAGGTCAACCACCGCCCGCAAGGAGCGGCCGATCAGGCGCTGGATTTCCTGGGTGCGGCCGGATTGCTTGCCGGTCGCCGCCTCGCGGCGCATGCGGGTGCCGGTGGCCCGCGGCAGCATGCCGTATTCGGCCGTGACCCAGCCCTTGCCCGAACCGCGCAGGAAGGAGGGCGTCGTCTCCTCCAGCGAGGCGGTCACCAGGACGTGGGTGTCGCCGCATTTGACCAGACAAGACCCCTCGGCGTGTTTGGCAAACCCTGGAACCAGGGTAACGTCTCGCAATTGATCGGGGGCCCGTTCGCGCATGCTCACACCTTGAAACTTGACTTGCAGGCCGTTACCTAGCGACTTGCAGCGGTAAAGTGCAATCCGCGCCGGGTCACTGCGGCGATTTGCAGGCGATTCAAGGACTTAACCAATGGCTTCGCCGATGATGAGCGCCATCCTTCTGGCTGACCGCCAGCGCGAGGTCTTTCGCCATCTGGTGGAATCCTTCCTTAACACCGGCGAACCGGTGGGTTCGCGCACGCTGTCGCAGATCCTGCCGATCAACCTTTCCCCAGCCTCCATCCGCAACGTCATGGCCGATCTCGAGACTATGGGCCTGCTGTATGCGCCCCACACGTCGGCTGGGCGGGTGCCGACCGAGCGCGGCCTTCGCCTGTTCGTCGATGGGCTGTTGCAGGTCGGCGACATGGCCGCCACCGAGCGCGACGATATCGAGGCCAAGCTGGCGGGGTCGGACCGGGGGGTGGAGGACCTCTTGACCCAGGCGACGACCATGCTGTCGGGCCTGTCGCGCTGCGCCGGGCTGGTGGTGAGCGCCAAACAGGACGCGCCCTTGAAGCACGTCGAGTTCGTCGCCCTAGCGCCAGGCAAGGCGCTCGTCATCATGGTGTCGGAAGACGGCCAGGTGGAAAACCGCCTGATCAACACCCCACCGGGCCTGCCGGTATCGGCGCTGGCCGAAGCCTCCAATTATCTTTCGGCGCGGCTGGCCGGTCATACCCTCGACAACGCCCGCACCGGCATTCTCAGCGAACTCGAAGGCGAGCGCGCCGAACTCGACGCCTTGACCGCGAAGATCGTCGCCGAGGGCTTGGCGACGCTGTCGACACCGGCCGACGGCGACGAGAAAGTGCTCATCGTCCGCGGCCAGTCGCATCTCTTGGAATCGCTGGAAGCGCAGGACGATCTTGAACGCATCCGCACCCTGTTCGACGACATCGAACGCAAGAATGAACTCATCCGGCTGCTCGAACTGGCGCGCGAAGGTGACGGGGTTCGGATTTTCATCGGTTCGGAAAATCGCCTGTTCAGCCTGTCGGGCTCGTCCATTGTGGCGGCGCCTTACGTGAACAGCAAAGGCAAGGTCGTCGGCGTGATCGGGGTTCTGGGCCCGACGCGCCTCAATTATGCACGCATCATCCCGATCGTGGACCATACGGCCCGCGTCATCGGACGATTATTGGGATAGGATTTTGATATGGCTGACGATACCGAATTGCCGAACGAGGGCCCAGCGCCCGATGAGCTGGAACAGCTGCTCGCCGTGGTGCAGGCGCTCAATGCCGAGAACGCCGAGCTGAAAGACCAGCGGCTGCGGGCCCTCGCCGAACTCGAAAACACCCGGCGCCGCGCCGAGCGCGAAAAGCAGGACGCCAGCCAATTCGCGGTGACGCGTTTTGCCCGCGACATGCTGACGGTCGCCGACAATTTCTCACGCGCCCTGGCCGCCTGTCCGAAAGAGCTGCGCGATGCCGCCGATCCGCAAGTGAAAGGCGTGATCGAGGGCGTGGAAGTCACCGAGCGCCAGTTGCTCACCACCCTCGAACAGCACGGTGTCAAGGTGATCGACACCACCGACGCCAAGTTCGATCCCAATCTGCACCAGGCGGTCGCCGAAGTGCCGGGCGAGGGCAAGCCGGCGGGCGCCATCGTGCATGTGATCCAGACCGGTTTCACCCTCAACGGCCGTCTCCTGCGTCCTGCCATGGTCACCGTGGCGCGCAAAGAAGACGCCCCCAAGATCGATACGCAGGCTTGATATGAGCGACATCCGCATCGTGGTCGCCGGCGCTGCCGGCCGCATGGGCCGCACTCTTACCCGCATCATCACCGAAACGGATGGCTGCGTGGTGGCGGGCGGCTTCGAGCGGCCGGGCCATCCGCTGATCGGCCAGGATGTGGGGACACTGGCCGCTGTCGGTGAGCTGGGGGTTGCGCTGACCGACGATGCCTTGGCGGTGATCGCCAAAGCGGACGCGCTGGTCGATTTCACCGGCGCCAAATCGTCGGTGGAACTGGCCGGCCTCGCGGCCCAGGCCCGGATCGTCGACGTCATCGGCTCGACCGGATTTTCCGCCGAAGACGATGCCAGGATCGCCGCCGCCGCGCGCCACGCAGTGATCGTCAAATCCGGCAATATGAGCCGCGGCGTCAATCTGCTCGCGGCCCTGGTGAAGCAGGCCGCCAAGTCGCTGCCCGGGTTTGACGTCGAGATTGTCGAAATGCACCACAACAAAAAGGTCGATGCGCCGTCGGGCACGGCGCTGTTGCTCGGCGAAGCGGCGGCGGCGGGGCGCGGGATTTCGCTGGCCGACAATGCGGTCCGGGCGCGCGATGGCGTCACCGGAGCGCGCCAGCCCGGCAGCATCGGTTTTGCCGCATTGCGCGGCGGCACCGTGGTCGGCGAGCACCAGGTGATCCTGGCCGGCGAACACGAGCGCGTCGTGCTCGGTCACATCGCCGAAGACCGCTCCATCTTCGCCCAAGGTGCGGTGCAGGCCTGCCTGTGGGGCCACGGCAAGAAGGAAGGGCTTTACAGCATGGCCGAAGTGATGGCCGACGTGCTGGGATTGTCCTGATCGCGTTTCGCCGCTTCCACCGCCAGCATGGCGCGCTTGCGTTCGACGCCCCAATGATAGCCGGTGAGTGCGCCGCTTGATCCGAGCACGCGGTGGCAGGGGATCAGCCACGAGATCGGATTTTTGCCCACCGCGGCGCCGACCGCCCGGCAGGCTTTGGGATTGCGCAAGCTTTCGGCGATGGCGCCATAACTGGAAAAGGTGCCGCTCGGAATCGCGAGCAGGGCTTGCCAGACCTTGATCTGGAACGGCGTGCCCATCAAATGCAGCGGCACCATCTTGTCGCGGTCGGCGGCAAAGATGTTCGCGATCAGGGCGGCCGCGCGCGCATCGCTGTGACGGTACTCCGCCTTGGGCCAGCGGGCGCGGATGTCGGCCAGCATCGCGGTTTCATCATCGCCAAAGCCGAGGCCGCAAACGCCTTTGTCGGTCGCCGCAACAATGCCAAGCCCGAAGGGGGTGGGCGAAAAGCCATAGGTGACGGTAAGGCCCGCTCCCGCTTTGGCATACTCGCCGGGGGTCATCGCCTCCAATTTCAGGCAGAGATCGTGCAGCCGGGAGGGGCCTGACAAGCCGGCCTCCAGCGCCGCCGCCAAGACGCTGGCCCCTTGCGACAGCTCGCGCTTGGCGTGGGCAAGGGTGAGATGACCGACGAAAGCCTTGGGACTGACCCCAACATGGCGGGTGAACAGGCGCTGGAAATGAAATGGCGACAGCCCAACCGCCGCCGCCGCCGCTTCCAGGCTTGGTTGACGCTGATAGCGCGCGGTGAGGAAAGCAATCGCTTCCGCCATCCGCTGCATGTCATCGAAACGGGTCATCGCGACGATTGTGGTCATGCCAGCAGTGTGACGCAACCGGCCCGGCGGCGACGACCCGGTTCTTGCGGCAGCCCACCGGTTGGGGGTTAATCGGCCCCGCAAATCACGCCCGATCCGCCATGCCCCAATCCGCGTTCTCGAAAGCCGAAGTGGAGGCGTTCTTCGCCGCCCTCAAGAAGACCAACCCCGAGCCCCAGACCGAGCTCAACCACACCAACCCGTTCACGCTGCTGGTGGCGGTGGTGTTGAGCGCCCAGGCGACCGACAAGGGTGTCAACAAGGCGACCGATGCGCTGTTCAAGGTCGCCGACACGCCGAAAAAAATGGCGGCACTGGGCGAAGAGGGCCTCATCCCCTACGTGAAAACGATCGGGCTCTATAAGGGCAAGGCCAAGAACGTCATCGCCTTGTCGAAACTGCTCGTGGAACAGCACGGCGGCGTAGTGCCGCGGAAACGCGAAGCGCTGGAAGCCTTGCCGGGTGTCGGCCGCAAGAGCGCCAATGTCGTTCTTAACGTCGCCTTCGGCGAGAAAGTGATCGCCGTCGATACCCACATATTCCGGGTTTCCAACCGCACCAAGCTGGCGCCGGGAAAAGACGTTCGCGAGGTGGAAGACGGGCTGATGGCGGTGGTGCCCGACAAATATCTCCTCGGCGCCCACCACTGGCTGATCCTGCACGGGCGCTATACCTGCGTCGCCAAGAAGCCTCTATGCCCGACCTGTGTCGTGCGCGAGCTCTGCCGCTTCGAGGATAAGACGGTTGAGCCGCCGCCGAAGCCGGTCAGGACACCGGGGAAGCTGGTTTCGCGCGCAAAACGCTGAGGCAGGCCGGATCGGCGGCCATGGTGTGCCCGCGCGGCACGGTTTCGACATGGCGCACTTTCATGGCGCCGCCTTCGACGTAAAGGAAGAAGAACACCCGGCACTGCGAATTGTCGTAACGCCACAGTTCGGAGCCGTTTTCGCGACGCGCGAAAGACGCCTGCCCGAACTTCGCCTGCAGTTGCGGACCGCTCAACCCGACCAGATCGGCAGGCTCGCCCGCCGGTGGCGGTGCCGGCAGGGGTTGGTTCCCAGGCAAGCGTTCCCGCGGCGCGCTGGTGCAGGCACCGAGCAGCAAAACCAGGGCAACAGCCAGCCTTTTCATGGGGATCAGCTCCTTTTGGCGTTGTCTTACACCATCGCTGCCGGCTTGCGGAGGTGAACACGGCGCAATCTTTGGGGTTGCGCGCTCACCTTCGCCCCTTTATGCGAGCCCGGTTTGAGCCGGGAGCAAATTATGGCCAAGTACGACGTGTTGGGTCTGGGCAATGCCATTGTCGATGTGCTGGCCGCGGTCGATGACGACTTCATCCTGACCCATCAGGTGGTCAAGAACGCCATGATCCTGATCGATGAATTCCGCGCCGAACAGCTCTACAAGGCATTCGGCGACAAGGTGGAATCCGCCGGCGGCTCGGTCGCCAATTCGATGGCGGGCCTGGCCTCGTTCGGCGGCCGCGGCAAGTTCGTCGGCAAGGTCAAGGCCGATGCTCTTGGCGCCGCTTTTGCCGACAGCCTGATCGCCGGCGGCACCGATTTCGACACCACGCCAGCGACCGAAGGCCCGGCCACCGCTTGCTGCCTGATCGCGGTGCCGCCCGACGCGCAGCGCGCCATGAACACCTATCTCGGCGCCAGCCGCTGGCTCGGGCCCGACGACATCAAGCCGGACGACGTGGCGGCCTCCAGCATCGTCTACATTGAAGGCTATCTCTGCGATTCCGAGATTTCGCTCGAAGCCGCGCACAAGGCCGCCGCGATCGCCAAACAGACCGGCACCAAGATCGCCGTGACGCTGTCGGATTCGTTCTGCGTCGGGCGCTATCGCGAGGTCTTCCTCGATTTCCTCAATACCGCCGACATCGTCTTCGCCAACGAGGAGGAAGCCAAATCGCTGTTCGAAGTGGAGAGCTTCGATGAAGTGCTGCAACGCTTCCGGGCCTGGAACGGGATTGCGGCCCTGACCCGTGGCGCCAAAGGCTGCGTCGCGGTCGGCGGCGGCGAGGTGCATGTGGTGGATGCCGTCCCGCCGGCGGCGGTGCTCGACACCACCGGAGCCGGCGACCAGTTCGCCGCCGGCTTCCTCTATGGCCTTTCCACCGGCCACGGCCTCGCCGACAGCGGCCGGCTTGGCGCCCTGGCAGCCGCCGAAGTGATCAGCCATTTCGGCGCCCGGCCGGAGGTGAAACTGGCCGAGCTGGCCGGTTTGGCTTGAGTTTAGCTATGCAGAAGTTGTCGTGTCAGCGCGCATTCGGCACGATAATTGTTATTGCAAAAATGGTTGGGGGGCACCCCCCATCTTTTCAAACTTCCGGAATCGAATTCGAATCGTTCTAAGCTGTGAGGTCGTCCACGCGCGACTGCGTCGCAGTTCATTTCCCACGAGATCAAACAACCCTGAAGATGTGGGAACCCTGCTCGCGGCTTTCAAGCCCCGGACAGCCCGACAAACCCGAGATGAGGTCCATCGCGGAAAATCGCGAGCACGGTGGCGACGGTCTCGTAAGTCGCCGCCTTGCTGGGCTCGATAACGATGTCAGGCCGCGCTGCCGATCCGGAACTTCATGAAAATCCGGCGCGACGCCAGCGCGCCTCGGCTGGAGCCGGAGATCTTGTAGCATCGCCCCGTTGCAAAGCGGGGTCAGGCATGAACATCAGCACGGCAGGCGTCGCGTTGGCGATCCTGATGGTTGGGCCAACCGTCGCGGCCGCGCCGGCCGCGTTCAGCCCCTATATTGTGGTCGATCAGTTCGGCTACACGCCGCAAATGCGGAAACTGGCGATCGTCCGCGATCCGGTCATCGGATTCGATGCGCAAAAGCATTTCCACCCCGGCCGCCGCTATAGCGTCGTCAAGGCCGGTACTGGCGAAACCGTCTATTCCGGCACCCTGGCACAATGGCGCGACGGCGCGACAGATGCCTCTTCCGGCGACCGGACCTGGACGTTCGATTTCAGCGCCGTCGCCAAACCCGGCGAGTATGTCGTGCGCGACGCCGATACCGGCGAGACCTCGGCGCGCTTCACGATCGCGCCCAATCCCTATCGCCAGGTGCTGGTCCAGGCGGTGCGTTTTTTCTATTACCAGCGCGCCAATTTCGCGAAGGTACCGCCGTACACGCCGGCCGCCTGGGCCAGCAAGGCCGATCATCTCGGCCCCGGTCAGGATCAGGCGGCCCGCTTTTATCTGACACCCGATGATGCGGCGAGCGCGCGCGACCTGCACGGCGGCTGGTGGGATGCCGGCGATTTCAACCGCTACACCAATTGGCACAGCCGCTATCTGATCAGCCTGCTGCAGACCTATACCGAAAACCCCGCGATCTTCACCGACGATTTCAACATCCCTGAATCCGGCAACGGCATTCCCGATCTCATCGACGAAGTGAAATTCGGCATGGACTGGTTGATCCGCATGCAGCAACCGGACGGCTCGGTGCTTGCGGTCGTCGGCAGCGACGGCTCGAGTCCGCCCGATGCCAGCACGCGGCCGAGCCTGTATGGCGGCCCCAGTACCAGCGCGAGTTATTCGGCCGCCGCCGCGTTTGCCTATGGCGCCCAGGTGATGGCGGGCATTCCTGCCCTCAAATCCTATGCCGCCGGGCTGCGCAGCCGCGCCGAACGCGCCTGGCACTGGGCCGAAACCCATCCCGATGTGCTCTATTTCAACAACGATCCGCCGGCCCGCAAACACCCGGTTGCCGCCGGCGAACAGGAGTTGACGGCAGAGGAACGGCCGATGGCAGCGGCGCGGGCGGCGATCTATCTCTTCGCCCTGACCGGCGACGACGCCTATCACCAGCGCCTCCTCGGCTTGGCGCCGCATCTTCCCCTGATGCAGAACGATTATCTTTCGGTGTTCCAGAGCCAATGGCTGGAGCCGATGCTCTATTACACGACGCTGCCCAATCATGATGCCGCGCTCGGCCAGGCCATTCGCAGCAAATTTGCCGCCGGGTTCGTACGTGATGTCTATGGACCGCAGTCACGAACGGAAAATCCCTATCGCGCTTATCTGCCGGCCTGGGTCTGGGGCAGCACGCGCGATGTTTCCAATCAGGGCTATTTCTTCCTGACGGCGAGCCAAATGGCGGCGGTGCCGCCCGATGCCGCCGCCTACGCCGCCGATTATCTGCATTATCTGCACGGCGTTAATCCGCTCGCCAAAGTTTATCTGTCCAATATGGGCGCGTTTGGCGCGGAAAATTCGGTCGACGAATTCTTTCATTCCTGGTTCGCCAAAGGCTCGCCGTGGTCGAACGTCAGGACCTCGCAATACGGCCCGCCGCCGGGATATCTCGTCGGGGGTCCCAATCCGCACTATAACTGGGCAGCCGCCTGTCCCGCTATCAGCCCCAAGTGCGGTTCGGCCCCGCCTTCGCCGCCGTTCGGACAACCGGCGCAAAAATCCTATGCCGATTTCGGCGACGGCTGGCCGATCGATTCCTGGGAGATCACCGAACCCGATGGCGGCTATCAAGTCGCCTATATCCGCCTCTTGGCGCACTTCGTTACGGCGACTCCGTAACCGAGTTCAGCTGCGCGCCGGTTTGCGCAAATAGACGTACAGCGCGCCTTCGCCGCCGTGGCGTTGGTGCGACCAGCGCTGGTCGGCGATGAGTTTTTTCATCGGGGCTTCACCCAGCCAGCGTGGCACCATCTGTTTCAAGACGCCGCGTCCGGCCTCGCCTTTGCCGGTGACGATCAACACCAGGCGATCGCCGCGGCGGTGGGCGGCGGTGAGAAACGTGATCAAGCTGCCGTGCGCGGCGGCTTCGGTGAGGCCATGCAGATCGAGCTTGGCGGTCGGCGCGATCTCGCCCTTTTCCAGTTTCTTCTTGGTGTTACCGTCGAGTCCGGCAGGACCGCCTTTGATGGCTTTCGCCACCTTGGGTTTGGGCGCCATCACCACCGGGATCGGCGCCGGGGCCGGGCGCAAGCCGATCGCTTCCAGGAACAGTAGCACCTCCGCATCGGAGACCTGACGGCGCCCGGAATGAACCACCGTTTTGGTTTTCACGGCCATCGGTTCGTGGGGTGCCGCGTCGGCAGCCTTGCGCGCCACCGCTTGCGCCATTGCTCGAACGACCTTCGCCGGCAAACGGCCGGCCAGAGCCGACAGAAACAGCGCGCGTTCTTCGGCCGTGACTTTTCTCATTTGAGCGTTCCGGCAGCCGTCAGCCGCGCGATAACCGGTTGCGGCAGCAGCGCATAGAACCGGCCGCCCTGATTCATCGTGCCGGCCTGATCCTCCGCCTTGGCGCCATAGCCGAAATAGACATCGCCACGGACCACGCCGCGGATCGCACCGCCAATGTCCTGGGCGATGAACAGCCGCCCCAGCGGCGCCGGTCCGGCCACGAAAAGCGGGGTGCCGAGGCCGTGACTGCGGCTGTCGACGGCAAGGCTGGCTTGCGGCATCAGCGGCACCCCTTGCGCCCCTTTGGCACCCAGCCATGCATCACCGAGCTTTTCTTCCGAAAAGAAAACATAGGAGGCATCGGAATTGATGACAGCCTCGGCGTCACTCGGATGCGACGTCAGCCAGGCGCGGATCACCTGCAGGCTCATGCCGTCTTTGGGCACGCCGCGCGCGATCAGGGTTCTGCCGACGGCGGTGTAAGGCTGGCCGTTCTGGGCGGCATAGGCGACGCGGGCGGCGGAGCCGTCATCGAACCGCACCCGTCCTGAGCCCTGGATGTGCAGGAAGAACAGCTCGATCGGATCGTCGGTGTAGAAAAGGATTTTGGCGTGCGCCAGGCCGTGGGCGGTGATGTCGGCGCGCGTGGCATAGGGCACCAATTTGAAACCCTCGAGCCGCCCGGCAAGGCGCTCACCAGCCAGCGTCGGGCGGAAGGCACCGAGATCGACTTCCACCAGATCGTCAGGCTTGCCATAGACCGCGGTCTGGAAACGGCCGTGCCGGCTGCGGCTGCCTTGAATTTCGGGCTCGTAATAGCCGGTGAACCGGCCCTCCGCGATACGGCCCGCGGTAACCGCGACCGGGGTGAACCAGTGTTCGAAAAAGGCGCGGGCCTTGGCGGGTGAGGCAGCGGCCGCCGCGGCGCAAGCGGAGCGCCAATCGGCGAGGGTGCCGCCATAAGTTCCCATCGGCTGGCTGTCAGGCTTGGATGCCAGCACCGCACAGGAGCGCTGAAAGGCTTCCAGGGCCGGCGCCGGATCGCTCGCCGCCCAGCCCGGAAGATCGCGGAACGTGGCCCGCGTCAGCGCCAGTGCGCCGGGCTCGGGGTGCAGATACCACCACAGGCCGGTACCACCGGCGGCAACGACAATAAGAACGAAGAGGGCGAACCAAGCTGTGCGGGCGCGCCGCATTCAGCGCGGTTCGCTGGAGGTCGCCACCAGCACCCAATTGGGATCGCGGACCCGCACGTCGCGGCTGAAGCTCCACACGTCGGTGATGTCCTGCACCGCCGCGGTATCGCCTTCCACCACCTTGCCGGCCGCGTCGGTCGTCGCCGAGATCAGGCGGGAACTGAAGGCGAGGGTGATTTCGGCGATGGAATTCTTCAGCACCGCGGCGATGATCTTGACGTCGGAAAAACCGACCAGGGTCATGTTCGCCTTGTGACCGGCGGATTCGCGCTGGCGGATGGCGGCATCGAACGCGGCAAAGACTTCGTCGGACAGCAGCGGCTGCAGGCTGCCGCGATCGCCGGCCGCGAACGCCGTCAAAATCATTTCGTAGGCGGCGCGGGCGCCTTTGACGAACTGGTCCTTGTCGAACGAGCGGTCGGTGAGGCTGATGTCAAACAGGCCGGAAGCCACCGGATCGGTCGGCCGGTCGGAGGCAAGGACCGCGAGCTTGGGTGCTGCCCCGACGCCTTCTTCGGCCGGACGCGCCAGACGGTAATCCTCCTGCGGCGGACGCTCGTGTCCGGTGCGCCGGCCCAGCACCATGTAGAGCCGGAACAGGAAGAAGCAGGCCACCGAGGCGATCAGAACGAGAATAATCAACTGGGAGTCAGCCATATCCGTCTCTGCGGCGTCGTGGCGCGCGGAATGCCCTAACCTACCGCCCCGCATGGGTGTGGGTCCAGAGATAGGGCGTCAAAATGGCAAAAGTGCGGACTGGACCCGCCTTATCCTTGAATTTAGCGCACATTCCGTGGTAGCGCCGCCCCTCGGAAAGCGACACAAAGGTTTAACCATGGCCGACGAACTCCCCCCGGAAGCTACCAACGGTGTTGACCAGGACGCGCCGCGCGTTCAGGTGGTCGGCCAGTACATCAAGGATCTCTCGTTCGAGAATCCCGGCGTCATCGGCGGCCAGCAGGCCCGCCCCCAGATCGAACTCAATGTCGACCTGCAGGTGCGCCAGCTCGAACAGGAACATTTCGAAGTCGAACTGAAGCTGCGGGTCAACGCCAAGGCGGAAGACCGCGCCCTTTTCCTGCTCGAACTCGTCTATGGCGGCCTGTTCCAGCTCCACAACATCCCTGAGGAAGTGCGCCAGCAGGTACTCTTGATCGAGGCGCCGCACATCCTGTTCCCGTTCGCCCGCCGTATCGTTGCCGATATCGTGCGCGACGGCGGCATGCCGCCCTTGATGATCGAGCCGATCGACTTCGCCGCGCTCTATCGCGCCAAGCTGTCCCAGATGCAGGGCCAGCAGCCGGTGGCGCAGGCTTAACTTTTTTACGCGCCATGGGATGCGGCGGCCGCTCGCATCTTCGATGCGATTAATATACCGGTGCAGAGGCCGCGTTCCAGATCGCGGCCTCGCCCAATTCCTTCTTGATGAAGGCGGCGTGGGCTTCGCGCTCTGCGGGCGTGATCAGCGACGGCAGCGGCTCGGACCGGAGGCGCGCCGCGCGCATGTCGTCGACCACCACCACGCTGGCATCGAGCGGCGCCAGCACGAAACGCTTCTGCCGTCCGCCCAACAATTCCAGATAAACCTGCGCCAGCAAGTCGGAGTCGATCAGGGCGCCGTGCTTGGTGCGCGAGGTCGCATCGATGCTGAAGCGCTTGCACAATTCGTCGAGCGAGACGCGCGCGCCGGGGAATTTGATCCGCGCCATGGCGAGGGTGTCGATCGCCCGCTCGTCGGCGAGGATCGGATGGCCGGCGCGCGCCAATTCGAAATTCAGGAATTTCATGTCGAAGGCGGCGTTGTGGATCACCAAGGGCGCGTCGCCGACAAATTCGAGGAACGCGGCGGCAACATCGGCAAACAGCGGCTTGTCGGAGAGAAACGCCGCCGACAGTCCGTGCACCTTTTCGGCGTCCTCCGGCATGTCGCGCTCGGGATTGATGTAGACGTGATAATCGGCCCCGGTGGGGAAATGATCGATCAGCTCGACACAGCCGATTTCGACAATGCGGTCGCCGCTGGCCGGATCGAAGCCGGTGGTTTCGGTGTCGAGAACAATCTCACGCATTATTTTGCAGGCGCCGCCATTTGAGCTCGTCGACGATTGTACGAACTTGCGCCCGGGCGTGGTCAAAACCTTGGGAGGTGTCCACAACATAATCGGCGAGGGTGCACTTCTCGAGATCGGGCATCTGGCGGGCGACAATGCGGGCGAATTTTTCTTCCGTCATGCCGGGGCGGGCCAGCGCACGCTGGCGCTGGATGTCGGCCGGCGCCGAGGCCACCACCACGACATCGACGCGGCCATCGCCGCCGCTTTCGAACAGCAGCGGAATGTCGAGCACGATCAGTTCGGCCTGCATATGCGCGGCGATGAATTCGCGTTGCTTTTTCAACACCAGAGGGTGGACCAGCGACTCCAGCCGGGCAAAGCCGCCGTCGTCGCGCGCCAGCGCCGCCATCAATGCCGGGCGGTCGACGGCGCCGTTGCGGGTCGTGCCGGGAAAGGCGTTTTCGACCGCCTCCACAGCTTCTCCACACGGCGCGTAGAGGCTGTGGACGGCGGTGTCGGAATCGAACACGGCGGCGCCAAGTTCGGCAAACATCGCCGCAGTGGCGGTCTTGCCCATGCCGATCGAACCGGTCAGGCCAATCAGGATCGGACGCTCAACCAAGGGCTTGCACCAGTTTTTCGCGCAGCGCCAGCGTCACCGCGGGCGTGACGCCGAACAAGGCTTCGAACGAGGGCACGCCTTGATGGATCAGCATCCACAATCCGTCCACCGCCATCAACCCGCGGGTGCGTGCCCGCTTCAGCAGCCCGGTTTCGAGTGGATTGTAAACGGCGTCGAACACGGCGGCGCCCGCCGGCATGTCGTCGAGCGAGAGATCGAGCGACGGGGTCTGTTTCATCCCGGCGCTGGTGGTGTGCACCACCAACGCAACATCCTTGCCCGACCATTCGGCGTATCCCGCGCCGGTGAGTTTTGCCGCAACCTGGCCGGCGAAACCTGACGCCAGCGCGACGGCTTTTGCAGGCGTGCGGTTGAAGAGGCGGATTTCGCGGACGCCGAGACCATCGAGGGCATGGATGGCGGCGCGCGTGGTGCCGCCCGCGCCCCAGATCGCCACCGTCTTGCCGCGCAGGGCGTCACCGAGGTGCTGGGTCAGGGTGGCCGCGAGGCCATAGGAATCGGTGTTGCGCCCTTGCAGCCCGTCGGGAGTCGCGATCAAAACATTGACCGCCCCGATCGCTTTCGCCGCGTCATCGTGACGGACGGCGAGGGCAAAGGCGGCTTGTTTGTGCGGCACGGTGACATTGAAGCCGACAAACCCGGCCCGCACCATGCCATCGAGGCCGCGGGCGAAATCGGCCGGCGCCAGCGCCAGCGGCACATAGGCACCGTCGACGCCGTTTTCCTCCAGCCAATGGCCATGCAGCTGCGGCGACAGCGATTGCGCCACCGGCCAGCCGATTACCCCCGCCAGACGCGCCGAACCGGACAAGCTCATGACGCGGCCAATCCCCGCGCACGCAGTGCCGCCAGCAGCGGCAACAGCGGCAGGCCGAGGACGCAGAAGAAATCGCCGGCGATGCGGTCGAACAGTTGGGCGCCGCGGCCTTCCAGCTGGTAGCAGCCGACCGAACCGAGAACCAGTTTGCCTTCGTCCTTGAGATAGGTCTCGAGGAAATCGTCGCTGAAGGCGCGCATCGACAGGCTGGCCCGCTCGGCATAGCGCCACACCGGCTTGCCGCCTTCGGCCAGAACGCAGGCGGAAATGAGATGATGTTCGCGGCCGCGCAGGACCGTCAGCACTTCGCGCGCCTCAGCCGTGTCGCGGGCCTTGTCGAACAGCTTGCCGTCGCACACCAGCACCTGGTCGCAGCCGAGCACGAGAGCGTGCGGCGAGGCCGCCGACACATTCAGCGCCTTGGCTTCGGCCAGGGCGTCGGCAAAGGCGTCGCTGGCGGCGCCGTTCTTTTTCAGCTGCAGCTTGATCGCGGCCTCGTCGACGTCGGGCGGACGCACGCCGAAGCGCACGCCGGCCTCGCGGAGCAGCTTGGCGCGGATGCCGCTTGCGGATGCCAGGATCAGCATGGTCATGCTCCCGACTGTTTGTGTTCCGACAACAGGTTCAAAATCGCAGCGGCGGTTTCTTCGATCGAGCGGCGGGTGACATCGATCGACGGCCAGCCGTAGCGATCATACATCCGCCGTGTCGTCATCACCTCGCCGCGTACCTTTTCGATATCGACGTAATCGGTGTCGTTCTGTACGCCCATGGTGATCAGCCGGTTGCGGCGGATCTGTACCAGACGCTCGGGACTCACCCACAAGCCGACGATCAGCGGCTTGGTGAAGGTCAGCAATTGTGACGGAGCTTCCATGCCGAGCACAAGCGGAACGTTGGCCGCCCGGACCCCGCGCATGGCCAGGTAAACGCAGGTTGGCGTCTTGGAGGTGCGACTGGCTCCTACCAGGATCACTTCGGCGTGACCGAGGTCGAGGTTGGAGCCGTCGTCATGCTCAACCATGTAGTTGAGCGATTCCATCCGGTGCAGGTATTCCTGGTCGACCTCGTGCTGGCCGCCGATGACGGCTTGCGACTGGGCGTTGAATACCTGCTGCATCAGCCCGACCGGGCCTTCCATGACGTCGTAATGGGGCAGACCCATGATGACGAGGCGGGCGAGCAGATCGGCTCTTAGCGTCGGATTGACGATGGTGAACAGCACCAAACCGGGATTTTCGCGGATGCGATCGCAGGCCCGCGACAACTGGCGTTCGCTGCGGACGAGCGTATAGGCGTGCTGCTGGATCGGGATGCCGCGAAACTGGGCGGTCGCCGCTTTTGCCACCGAATGCAGCGTCTCACCCGTGGCATCGGAAATGAGATGGACGTGAAAAGGTCCACTCACAGATTCACTCCTCAGCTATCCACCGTTCGCGCCGGACTATGCGCATAACTCGCGATCTGTTCAAACTGTGCGCGGAGCGGCCAATCAGTCACCGCCCCATGCACCGGTCCAAAATTGGCCCCGTTCCAAACCATGGCCGCAAGCCCTTGAACTCGCCTATACTCTGCTTCGCGTCGTATGCCATCCCCTAAGCGTTCCACAATTCACACCCCAAACAACATCTTCAGAATCCTTTAACTTAGGAGTCTTGTTTTGAAGTCCTTGTTCCTGGATGTGCTGGCTGGACGAAATCCGTCGACCCCGCCGCCGCTTTGGATGATGCGGCAAGCTGGACGCTATTTGCCCGAATACCGGGAAACGCGGGCCAAGGCCGGCTCTTTCCTGGGATTGTGCGGCCATCCCGCGTTAGCGGCAGAGGTGACGTTGCAGCCGATCCGTCGCTTTGATTTCGATGCGGCGATCATTTTCTCCGATATCCTCACCGTTCCCATGGCTTTGGGCCACGCCGTGACCTTTGAAGAGGGGCCGAAGCTGGCGCCGCTGGCCACGGTCGCCGGGCTGTCGAGCGATCCGGCCCGGTGGCGGCCGATCCTCGCCCCCGTCTACGAGGCCCTGGAGCGGGTCAGGGCAGCCCTTTCTCCCGACAAGGCTCTCATCGGCTTTGCCGGGGCGCCGTGGACGCTGGCGGTCTACATGGCCGGTGGTGGCAACGACGAGCAGAAAGCGGCGCGGCTGTGGGCCTATCGCGACCCCGACGGCTTCCAGGCGCTGATCGCCCTGTTGGTGGATTGTGTATCGCAGCACCTCATCTGGCAGCTTCAGGCCGGAGCCCAGGCTGTGCAAATCTTCGACAGCTGGGCGCAGGGTTTGCCGCCGGATTTTTTCCGCCGCTACGTGATCGCGCCGACCGCCGCGGTGTTGCGGAAAGTGCGTATTGCCGTGCCCGACGCCGCCGTGATCGGTTTTCCACGCGGGATTCATCCCGAGGCGTTGGCGGCGTTCGCCGAACAGACCGGCGTCAATGGTGTGTCGATCGATCCTGCGGTCGATCTGGACTGGGCTATAAAAACCTTGCCGACCGTGATCCAAGGCAATCTCGATCCGCTGGCGCTGGTCGCAGGCGGTGACGCTTTGCACGGCGCGGTGGCGCGCATTCTGGCGGCGGCCCGCGGCGCGCCGTTCATCTTCAACCTCGGTCACGGCATCCTGCCACAAACCCCGATCGCCCATGTCGAGGCGCTGGTGCGGCAGGTACGGAGCAAAGCGTGAAACGCGCCGTTGTGCTGTTCAATCTCGGTGGCCCCGATTGCCCGGAGGCGGTCGAGCCCTTCCTCACCAATCTGTTCAGCGATCCGGCGGTGCTGCGGTTGCCGGGGGTGATCCGCAAGCCGCTGGCGCGCCTGATTGCGCACCGTCGGGCCCCGATCGCGCGCGAGATTTATGCGAAAATCGGTGGCCGTTCGCCGATCCTGGAAGAAACCGAGGCGCAGGCGAAGGCGTTGGAACAGGCGCTGGGCGGCGGCGAGGTTCGCGTCTTCGTCGCCATGCGCTGCTGGAAGCCATTTATCGCTGACGTCGCGGCCGAGGTGGCGGCCTACGATCCCGGCCGCATCCTGCTGGTGCCGCTCTATCCGCAGTATTCGACCACAACCAGCGGTTCGGCGTTGCAGGAATGGCGGCGGGTGGCCAGAACCCTGGCGCCGACCGGCGTCCTCTGCAACTTCGCGACCCTTGCCGGTTTCATCGACGCGATGGCAGCAGCAACCCGCGAAACCCTCGCCGATGCCAAACCCGGCGTGTCGTATCGGCTGCTGCTGTCCGCCCATGGCCTGCCCAAGCGGATCGCCGAAGGCGGCGACCCCTATCAGAAGCAGGTCGAAGCGACCGCCGCAGCACTGGCGTCCAAGCTCGGATACGACGACTGGGTGCTGTGTTACCAGAGCAAGGTTGGACCCTTGGAATGGATCGGGCCGGCCACCGATGCCGAAATCCGGCGCGCCGGGGCCGCGGGCAAAGGTGTGGTGATCGCACCGATCGCCTTCGTATCGGAGCATTCCGAAACCCTGGTTGAACTCGATATCGAATACGCCCATCTGGCGCACACCGCCGGCGTGCCCGATTACCGTCGCGTGCCGACCGTCGGAGTTCGGACGGCGTTCATCGACGGTTTGGCGGCGCTGGCGGCGGACCTGCTTAGCGGCGCCCCGGTGCCGCGCGCGTGTTCATTGATGCCGCCGTTCTGTCCGGGCTGCAGCCGAGGCTGAGGTGATCAAAGCGGCGCTTCAGAACGGCTATCTGGTGATCAAGGCGCTGCATATCATTGCGATGGTCGCCTGGATGAGCGGCCTTTTCTATTTGCCGCGGCTGTTCGTCTATCACACCGAAACCGAGGTGGGGGCGCCCGATTATCAGCGCTTCTGCACCATGGAGCGGCGACTGCTGCAGGCGATCATGCGGCCGGCGATGGTGTTGACCTGGGTCTTCGGCTTGACGCTGGCCTGGCTCAACGACTGGTGGAGTGCCGGCTGGTTCCAGGTCAAATTGGCGCTGGTTGTCGCCCTGACCTGGGTGCACCTCACCAATGTCCTGATGGCGCGGAATTTCGCGCGCGGGCGCAACGTCAGGAGCAGCCGTTTCTTCCGGCTGTGGAACGAACTGCCGACGCTGTTGCTGATCGCCATCGTCATTTTGGTGGTGACCAAGGCTTTTTGACCACCCCCCGTTTGCTTTACCGGCAAACCACGGTATAAATGCTCAGTTCTCCCATTGACCCCATTCGATCGGCCGCATCCGTGCGGGCCGTCGCGGCGTTCAGCCAGGGTCGTCCTCCACAATCCACCCCGTAAGACCTTCTTGCGGGTGTCCCAGGTGACCTTTCCATGACGGTGCAAAACGGCCTGCAGGCCATGAAGCTGCAGGATCTCAAAGCGAAAACCCCGACCGATCTGCTCGCCTTTGCCGAGGAGCTCGAGATCGAGAACGCCTCGACGATGCGCAAGCAGGACATGATGTTCGCCATCCTCAAGGAGTTGGCGGACCGCAACGTCGAAATCACCGGCGCGGGCGTGTTGGAGACCCTGCAGGACGGCTTCGGCTTCCTGCGCTCGCCGGAATCCAATTATCTGGCCGGTCCGGACGACATCTATGTCAGCCCCTCGCAGATCCGCCGCTTCGGCCTGCGCACCGGCGACACGGTGGACGGGCCGATCCGCAGCCCCAAGGACGGCGAGCGCTATTTCGCCCTGCTCAAGGTCAACACCATCAATTTCGAAGGCCCGGAAGCGACCAAGCACAAGGTGCATTTCGACAATCTGACGCCGCTCTACCCCACCGAATGGCTGAAGATGGAAATCGAAGACCCCACCATCAAGGACAAGACCGGCCGCGTCATCGACATCGTGGCGCCGCAGGGCAAGGGCCAGCGCGCCCTCATCACCGCGCCGCCCCGCACCGGCAAGACCGTGATCCTGCAGAAC
>NZ_JBWZET010000300.1:0-2142 GCF_056722145.1 Rhizomicrobium sp.
TGCCTTCGCGGCAGGGGATGCACCAGCCGCAGCTTTCATGCTGGTAGAACTTCATGGTGCGGAGCGCGAACTCGACCATGCAGACCGTTTCGTCGAGCACAACGACGCCGCCCGAGCCGAGCATCGATCCCGCCTTGCCGACCTGGTCGAAATCCATGCCGATGTCGATCTCTTCCGGCAGCAGCACCGGCGTCGAAGACCCGCCCGGCACCACGGCCTTCAACGTGCGATCATTGGCGATTCCCCCGCCCACCTCGAAGGTCATCTTCTTCAGGTTGTAGCCCATGGGCAGCTCGTAGACGCCGGGCCGCTCCACGTGTCCGCTCAGGCAGAACAGGCGCGTGCCGCCGTTCCGCGGCGTGCCCACCTCGGAGTAAGCCGCCGCGCCCATCGCAATCACGTGCGGGACGGTGGCGATGGTCTCGGCATTGTTGATGATGGTGGGGCCGCCGTAGAGGCCGACGACGGCTGGAAAGGGTGGACGAATGCGCGGCACTCCGCGCTTGCCTTCGAGCGACTCCATCAGGGCCGACTCTTCGCCTACTTCATAGGCGCCCGCGCCCGTCTGCACCACCACGTCGAGGTCGATCTTTGAGCCGAAGATCCCCTTGCCCAGGAAACCTTTCGCGTAGGCATCGGCAACGGCCTTCTCCATGATCTCGATCAGGTAGCGATACTCGCCGCGCAGGTAGATAAAGCCCATCTTCGCCTGGATGGCCAGCGCGGCGATGATGACGCCCTCGATGACGGCGTGCGGATCGTGCTCGAAAATCAGCCGGTCCTTGCAGGTGCCCGGCTCGCTCTCGTCGCCGTTCACCAGCACGTACTTCGGCTTCGCCGCCTGCTTGGGAACAAACGACCACTTCAGTCCGGTCGGGAAGCCTGCGCCGCCCCGGCCGCGCAGATTCGACGTCTTCATCTCGCCGATGATGGCGTCCGGCGTCATCTCGATGGTCTTGCGCGCGGAGGCGTAGCCGTCCAGCTCAATATATTTGTCGATGTTGGTCGCGCCCTTGCCGAAGCGGTACGAAACCAGAGGCACACAGTCGGGGTGCGTTGTCAGCGTCGCCATTACTTCCCACCCCCGTTCTGCGCTTTCGATCGATACTCCGCCAGCACCTTGTCCATCGACTCCGGCGTCAGATTCTCGTGGTACGCGTAGTTCACCTGGGCGGCCGGCGCCCACGAGCACGCTCCGATGCACTCGACTTCTTCGAGGGAAAAAACACCGTCGGGCGTCACGCCCTTGTTGGGCACGCCCAGGGTCTTTTTGCAGTGCTCCAGAATTTCGTTGCCGCCGCGCAGCATGCAGCTGATGTTGGTGCACACCTGCACGTGGTACTTCCCCGCCGGCTTCGTTTTCAGCAGCGAGTAATAGCTCACCACGTTGCGCACGTCCAGTTCCGTCACGCTCAGGCGCGCAGCCACTTCGGCGATTACGCCTGCCGAGACGTAGCCAATCTCATCCTGCGCGTACAGCAGCATGGGGACCATCGCCGAGCGCCTGACCGGATACAGCGTCACCAGGCGATCGAAGCGCGCCGCCAGCGCCGGCGAAAAAATGGTTCCGGATTTTGCGGGTTGTGTACTCATTCTTCGTCTCTCGCCGACCCCGCGCTCTTCACCAGCGCCACCAGGTCAATCGCGGCATGATCCAGATCCAGGGCCTTGCCGTCCACGGCGATTCGGCCCTCCGGCAGCAGCTCCAGACGCCCCTCGCCGGTCATCGCGTCGCCGCACACGAGCCGCCACTTCCCTGTTACGCCGGGCAGATCGCAGCGCAGCTCCAGCCGCGCCGTTCCCACGATGACGACAATCTCGCATCCGGCTGCGGCGACATCCGCCGAGCCGAATGCGCCATACGCCCGGACGACCGAAGCGAAAGAAAGCCATAGTTCGGCAGACAGCATCGTTCCCTCAGCGACGGCGCTCACCGGTCGATTTCTCCCAGCACGATATCGATGGACCCGATCACCGCCACCACATCCGCGATCAGCCGGCCCACGCACATGGTCTCCAGCGCCTGCAGCGTGGCGAAGGACGGATTGCGCATGTGCACGCGATACGGCTTGGCGGTTCCGTCGCTCACCGCGTAGTAGGCCATCTCGCCGCGCGGCGACTCGACCGCCTGATACACCTCGC
>NZ_JBWZET010000301.1:0-15737 GCF_056722145.1 Rhizomicrobium sp.
GAACAACTATCGCAAACTGCTGGTCAGTTTCGAGAAGACTGAGGCTAGCTACTTGGCGCTACTCTACACAGCCGCCGCGTTAACCGCATGGAGACAAACTATCTCTATATGCGGATAGGCTCTTAGCTACGACGACTTCCTACCATTATATGGAAATTCTTCGACATTCCACGGCATTCCTTCACCGCCGTTCGCGACTTATTTTGATCCGGCACCGGGATCCGTTCCCCGTGGGCTCGCCTTTTGCACTTTTTTTGCAGCACGCCCTTCCACGTTCTTCCTCTCAAGATTATGAGATCGCGCGTAGATACGCGCAACCCCATAATCTCTGCGTCGTTTCGCAACACTCTGGCGTCTAAGAAGATAGAAGATCGCAGGGAGCGGCCGGCGGAGATCGGAGCAGCCGGAGCCCGATTGGAATGAGCTGACGCGGAGAGGCAGGAGCTGTTTTTTGCTGGAGCTGCCACGGTGCAACATGTTATTCTGGTGATCTCTGTGAGGATGCGCGCCCTTTCGCCCCACCTATGAGCTGCGGCTCGCGGGCCAACCAGGTCTGGAACCTGAAGCGCTTGTCATCCTGCTCCGAGCTACCTGAACAAACCCCTATCCGCGGGTAACCGCAGGTTTGCGCTTGTGTGCCGATAAATCTCTTGCAAGAGCTCGGCCAACACACCCGCAAACATCGCACCGCCGTGCAGTCCGGTGCTGAAACTGACTGCGCAGAAGAGCAGGGATATTTTGGCAATGGACGACAAGTACGAACACGAGATCGAAGGCCTGATCGAGGTCGGCAAGGAGAAGGGCTATCTCACCTACGGCGATGTGAATGACATGATGCCGGAAGAGATGACCTCGGCCGACGATCTGGACGATCTGATTACCACGATCGGCACCCAGGGCATCGATCTGCTGGATGGACCCAAGTTCGGCGGCGACAAAGACTTCGACATGGAAGAGGGCGAGGACGTCGAGCTGGATCTGACGCCCGGCACCCTTGAGAAGACCAATGACCCGGTCCGCATGTATCTGCGCGAGATGGGCACCGTGCCGCTGCTCACCCGTGAAGGCGAAGTCGAGATTGCCAAGCGCATTGAGCGCGGCCAGCTGCGAGTGATGAAGGCCATCAGCCGCTCGCCGATCGTCATCCGCGAGATCATCGCCCTCGGCGAAGATCTGCGCCGCGGAGTGCGCAACGTCAAGGAAGTGGTGGTCTTCGACGAAGAAGAGCTCACCGAGGATGTGGTGCAGGCGCGCGTGAAGTCCACCGTCACCCGCATCGACCAGCTCATCAAGCACCAGAAGAAGATTGCCGGATTTGAGGAGAAGGTTGTTCCCCTGCCGGCCAACGCCCCCAAGGCCAAGATCAAGGAAGTGCGCCGGAACCGCTGGCTGATCGCCCGCGAAAAGGTCCTGGTCTCGCGCGTGGTGCGGGAGCTGAAGTACACGCCCATGGAGCGCAAACGGCTGCTCGACAAGGTCAACAAGACCGTCGACAACATGCGCACCCTGGAACGCCAGATCCGCTCGCTCGACCAGAAATTTGACGCCTCCAAGAGCGAGGAGCTCAAGAAGGAATACCGCCGCCAGCAGAAGAACTGCAAGATGGACCTCGAGAAGATCGAGGGCGATGCCGGGGTCTCCATTGCCGAGCTCAAGCGCACCCAGCGCGAGATGATCCAGGGCGACATGGACGCCGAGCAGGCCAAGCGCGAGCTGATCGAGGCGAACCTCCGCCTCGTCGTCTCCATCGCCAAAAAGTACACCAACCGCGGCCTGCAGTTCCTCGACCTCATTCAGGAAGGCAACATCGGCTTGATGAAGGCGGTCGATAAATTCGAATACCGCCGCGGCTACAAATTCTCGACCTACGCCACCTGGTGGATTCGCCAGGCCATCACGCGCTCCATCGCCGATCAGGCGCGCACCATCCGCATCCCGGTGCGCATGATCGAGACGATCAACAAGCTGGTCCGCACCAGCCGCCAGATGCTGCACGAAATCGGCCGCGAGCCGACGCCGGAAGAGCTGGCAGAACGTCTCGCCATGCCGCTCGAAAAGGTCCGCAAGGTCCTGAAGATCGCCAAGGAACCGATTTCCCTCGAAACGCCGATCGGCGACGAGGAGGATTCGCATCTCGGCGACTTCATCGAGGACAAGAACGCGGTGCTGCCGATCGACGCGGCAATCCAGGCCAATTTGCGCGAAACCACGACGCGGGTGCTGGCAACATTGACCCCGCGCGAGGAACGCGTATTGCGCATGCGCTTCGGCATCGGCATGAACACCGACCATACCCTCGAAGAGGTGGGTCAGCAGTTCAGCGTCACCCGCGAACGTATCCGCCAGATCGAGGCCAAGGCGCTGCGCAAGCTCAAGCACCCGTCGCGGAGTCGCAAGCTGCGCTCGTTCTTGGATAACTGAAGACTGCCTGAACCACTTCCCCAGGTGGGGAGGTCCAATTCGCGTCCGCGAATTGGGGTGGGGGCCGCCCGGCGGCCTCGCCCGACAACCGACGAAGAAAAGGTACCCTACGACCCGATGCCTGCGTTCAATCCCAATAATTTTGCCGACCGCCTGAAAGACCGTAACGCCGCCCGCCAAGCCGAACTCGAACGCGCCAGGAAGCGCGCCGAGGCGATGAAGGAGGGCGCGGGCGCCCGCGCCGAAGAGCGCGCCCGCATCGCCAAGGAGCGCGACGAGCGCCGGGCGCTCAAGGAAGCCGAGAAGAAGGCCGAAGAGGAGCGCCTCGAAGCCGAGCGCCGCGCCGCCGAGGAAGAGCGTCTGCGCCTGGAGGCGGAAGCCGCCGCCGAAGCCGAACGGCAGAAGCACGAGGAAATGGCGAAGTACGCCGAACTCCTCGCCGCCCAGAAGGCCGCCCGCGACGCCCGCTACGCCGCCCGCAAGGCCCGGCAGAAGCGATAGGCGACGATTGCTTGCGCGCTCAGTGTCCGCTGTCCGGCTCGATGGCGAAGAACCACGGGTCCTCGCCGATCGGCTTGCAATCCTTGACGCATTCCATGCCGAGCACGCTGCCGCCGTTGGTCGGCAGCAGCAGGTAGATCTGCTTCTTGGCGCCGGTGGACGTGTCGATGCGAAGCCGCAAGATGGTGGAGCCGTCGATCACCGGACTATTGGCGATGGTGTGCAGGTCGGCGCGCAGGGCGGCCGCCTCCGCCCCGCTGAGTGGCGCATTGACGAACGCGGTGTAATGGATCGTCGGACTGATCTGGTCGGGATGTTCGGGGTTCGCCGCGTTGAGATAGAAGCGGCCTTCCTTGAAGACCAACGCGAAGCCCGACTTGGCCTTGATCGCTTGGCCGGCCTTGGTGCAGACAAGATCGAAATACTGGTCAAACGGTGACGGCAGGGCGCGGACCGCCGTCGTCGGCAACACGTCGCAAGGCAGGTTGAGAATGTCCTCGCCCAGCGCTGGCACCGTCACGGCCACCAGCGCGGCAAACATCGTGGCGTGCTTCATCTCATCCCCCCCTGTGTTGCCTGTACCATAGCGCGTTATGGCGCCGGTTTCATCCAGCCGCATTTGACGGCGTCTTCGAACACCGCATTGGCGGCGGCCCACAGCGTCGGCGAGCCCTTTTCAATTTTGTTGGTTAGGGCGCGCTCGCGGCTGATGTCGACATCGTAAGTGATCCAGCTGCCGCCGCCGACGGCATGGTTGAGCAGGATCGGTTGCAGCCGGTCGAGTGCCTTGGCGAACTTTGCATCGGCGGTCGACGCCACTTCGAATTCTTCCCAGACGGCGCGTAAATCGCGGCGCTGGTCTTCCGGCAAGAGCCCGAACACGATGTCGGCGGCGGCCTGCTCGCGTTCGTCTTGAGTGTCGGCATTGGCGGCGAAGATGGGGGTATCGCCGCATTCGATCTCGATCAGATCGTGCAGCACCAGCATCATCACCACGCGGGCGATATCGACCGGCTCGATCGCATATTCCTGCAGCACCAGCGCAAACAGGGTGAGGTGCCAGGAATGCTCGGCCGAGTTCTCCTGGCGGTCGCCGCGCGTGATGCGGCAGGCGCGGGTGACCTCTTTCAGCCGGTCGGCGGCGATCAGAAAAGACAGTTGCGCCTGCAGCCGGCCATCCAGCCGGGTAAGCCAAGCCTCGGATTTCATGGAACGACTCCGTGTGTTTGGCGGTCGTTCCTACGCGGTTCGGGCGCGCTCCGCCAGCCGCGAAAGGCTCGCAGCGGGACAAACTTTGCGACCAGCCTAGCGCAAGCCCGCGACATTGTTCGCCTAACGTTCCATCTCATACGAAGGAGGAGCCCATGGAAATCACCGCGTCCGACATGCTGGTGTGGTCCGACACCGAGCTGCTCGAAACCTACCGCAAATCGCGCCGCCTCTACGCCGAACGGAAATTTGCCCGGGACACCGAGCGCGGCCGCGTCGCCTGGCAAGGCGCCAGATTTTTCATCACCGCCAAAGGCGGTGTCACCGAACGCCAGATGGCGCTCGAGGCGTCCGAAGACCTCGCCAAGCGCAACCAGCAAGTTCGCGAACTGACCCTCGAACTCGATCTGCTGAAAGCCGATGTCGATGCCCTCGAGATGGCACTGCGGAACCGTAGCGCGAAATTGCGCGCTGTGGACCTCGGTACGGCGCTATCGCAAGACAGGCCCGCCGCATTCGGCGCCGCTTAGCATCGCGCTCGCCAAACCTGCGCCGAGACCGACTACCGGCTCGCCAGCGTTTTGGTGCGCGCGACGCTGTGAAGGCTGCGCAGAACGGCGGTGAAGCCGACCCACAAGGCGGTGCTGGCTGCCACCCCTCCAATCCATATTGTCACCACGATCATGGCCCGGATTGCCGGTGCCGGGGCGGGGATCAGTTTCAGCACCGCGTGGGCGAAACCGACGATGAAAATCCAGCTCGTCAGATAAATGAAGAACGTCGCCTGGGCGATGAGATGGGTGGCATGCGCCACGGCCGGTTTCAGGCGCACCGACGGCAGGCTGCTCGCCGCCAGCGCGCCGACGACGAGATAGCCGGCATCGCTCTTGAGGCCCCAGCCGACGGCGGCGCTGGCGATCACCACTGTCAACGCCAACCCGCGTTCGCGGTTGGCAAGAAGAAAATGCAGCGCCCAGCCGAGCAGGAAATTCCATGCGATCAGGTGCGGCAGGCGGTGCTCCATAAGATGGGTATCCCAGATCTGCTCGCACACCACATGGATCAGCAGCGCCAGAGCCAACAGGACCAGCGATGCGGTGCGGGGATTGCGAAAGAATGCCTTGGCGAACGGGGGGGTCGCGAACAACCCGGCGAGGACGAGGCAGATCGCCGCCATTTGCACGCCGTACCAGAACGGCAATTCGGTAAAGGTGTAGATGAGGCCGCTCGCCACCAACAGGCTGGTTTCGCGCACCGGCGTGGTCAGGATGACAATAGCGAGCGTGGCGGTGAACAGTTTTCCGGCGAAGCGGGTCAGGGTGAGGGTGGCGCGTTCGCCGGTTCCGTTGTCGAGGGCGAGGCGCGCAAACGCCATGCCCGACACCATCATCAGCACGCTCATGCCGCCATTCAGCCAGTTGTTGCGGGTCAGCATGTCGACGGCATGATTGAAGGCGACGAGCAGGATCGCCACCGCCCGGAGAAAGATGTCGATTCGCACCGCCCGCTTAAAGGATGCCATCGCGCAGGCGCTCCAGTTCCTCGATCGAGCGGTGTTCCCAGGCCGGCGGCAGCTCCCCGAGGAAGTCCTCCAGCGCCAGGGAAACCTGCACGAAGCGCATCGAATCGCCATTCAAGCTGGAAAAGCTGTCGCGCGCCGTCGCCGGACCGACGAGCTGGTGAAAAATATCGGCGACGCTTTGCCAGCGCGGCGGCGCCAGTCCGAGGATGGTCGCCGCCTCGCGTCCGACGTGACGGGCGAAATTCCACGACAGAATGCGGGTTGGCAGCGCCGTCGGCTTGGCGAGGATCGCCGGGTAATCGGGCTTGCCGGTAGCGAGGCGGGCGATGCCGTGCCGTACGCGGATGGCAAAGGGCGGGATGTCGAAGGTGGCGGCCAGCGCCGGCGCCGGGTCATCGCCGTCGTCATCGAGCGCCACGACTATTTCCGCGTCATTGCCCGCAACGGCGGCGGTGCGTCCGGCGGCGCGTAACTGCGCCTCGACCTCGTCGAGATTGAGCCGCTTGCCGAACAACTTCACGAACCGCGCCGCCCGCCCGACGATGGTGAACAGGCCGGCTTCGTTACGAATCGCGATGTCGCCGGTGAAGAGCGCTTCAGGGCTGTCGTCGCGGCCGAGATCGGCGGGCGCGAGGGCATAGCCCATCATCACATTGGGTCCGCGATAGACAATCTCGCCCGGCTGCCCCGGCTGATGCACTTGCTCTCCGATCTCGTCGTGCAGCGAGAGGGCGCCGCCGGGAATGGCAATGCCGATCGCGTCGGGATGCTGCTCGGCCAATTCGGGCGGCAGATAGGCCATCCGCGGCGCGGCTTCGGTCTGGCCATACATGACGTAGAACCGGCCACCGGCTGCGGCTGCTTCGCGGGCGAAGCGGCGCACCAGGGCGGGCGCCAGCCGCCCCCCCGCCTGGGTGGCATAGCGAAAGCTGGGATAGTCGCCAAGCGCGACCTCCATCCGCGCCAGAGTTTCAAAGGTGTAGGGCACGCCGGCAAAGCTGGTCGCTGCGAGCGTGCGAAAGGTTTGCCAGAACGCGGCGTCGCTGACCGCGGCGTGGTTGAGGACAAGGCTGGCGCCGCTGAGCCAATGGGAATGAACGACCGACAGGCCGTAGGAATAGTGCGGCTTCAATAGCGTGATCGCCCGTTCCGACGGCGTCAGGGCAAGATAGCTCGCGATCGCCCGCGCATTGGCATCAAGATTGCGCCGCGACAGCTTGACCAGCTTGGCCGAACCGGTCGAGCCCGAGGTCGAGAGCAGCACAGTCAGATCGGGATGGAGTGCATGTGCCTCGCGGCTCAGCCAGCGGGTTTCGCGGCCGGCCAGAAGGTTGGGGCGGTAGGCGGCGACGAGCGGGGCGATCCGGTCGCGGTCCTCCTCGCCGAACAACATCACCGGATGGCGGCCAATGAGACAGCCGAGGTAGGCCGTGAGCGCCACCCTCGTATTGTCGATGGCGAGAAAGACGAGGCGCCGTTCGGGGCCGATGGTTTCGGCAAACGCCTCCGCATCGCGCACCAAAGCGCGGTAGGAGACCACCGCACCGGTCGCGTCAACAAGCGCGGGCGCCTCACCGAAATCGGCAAGCGACTCCCAAAACGGATTGTCTGCAATCCCCAAGAATGCCTACATCGCAATACCGGCCCGGGATGTCCCAGATCCACCACCGTGCAAGTTAAGTTACGGCGGCCGGTCTTGTCGATAAAAAGTACATATAATCCCGCAAGGACAAGCATCTCGTGTGCTTGTCAGCAGCGCTTACAAAATGCTTCCGCTGCGCCGGACGTGGGTTTGCCGTGGCCGTTACTGCGGCGTTGCCGGCGCGTCGGTGGCGGCCGGTGCTGCAGCGGCAGGCGGTTCGGCGGGCGCCACCGCCACCTCGACGATGGTAACCTTCTTGATCACGATCGTCTTCTGCGGATAGGCGGTGGGGAACGAGCCTTTCATGCCGCCGAGCGGCACCAGCGCAATGGCGTCGATCACCTCCATGCCGCTCACCACCCGGCCGAACACGGCGAAGCCGGTGGTGTTGGGGGCATCGCCCGGCTTCGGATCGAGCGCGGCAGCGTTGGTGTCGGCGAGGTTGAAGAAGAACTCGGCCTTGGCGCTGTTGGTCGGCTTGGTCTCGCGCGCCATGGCGATGGTGCCGCGCTTGTTGGAGAGGCCGCCGGCGGTTTCGAGCGGGATCGGGGCACCCACCGCCCGCCACTTGAAATCGGCGCCGAACGAACCGCTCTGGACCACAAAACCGGGCACGATGCGATAGATCACGGTATTGTTGAAAAGCCCCTGGCGGGCATAGCGAATGAAGTTGGCGACCGTTTTCGGCGCCTTATCCTTGTCGAGCGCGATCACGACCGTGCCCATACTGGTTTCGATGCGGGCCTGCGGCTGGGCCGGCGCGGCGACAGCGAAGACGGCGGCGGCGACGAGAAGGTGGAGAAGGCGCATGTCGGGTCCCCCGGAAATGGCGCACCTGTTTTACCATGCCGGGCGGCGCGGCCAAGTGTTCGGACGTGCTGCTGTACGGCCCTGGGGGTGAATTTGGTCGCGGTCCGCCGGCGGATGGCTTGACGGCGGGCCGGCGAAGGATTTGATAGATCGGCCGCGCCGCCGGCCCATTTCAAAAGGTCCAGATACGTGAAACTTCCGAAGCAAGATCAGTTCGCCTACAAATATCCGTCCGAGGACGAGCCGTATGTCCGCCGGCTCGGGTCGGCGCTGCTGGTGCATTGGGCCGAGATTCCGGAAGAGTTGCGCGCCAAACTCCTGGCCGAAGCGGCGACCGTCTGGGACCGCGAGTTCCACATTCCGCAGATCACCAAGAAGCTCGACAATTTCATCAAGCGGCGCCCGGTTCCGCCACGCCCCGAGCAACCTGCTGCCCAAAAATAGTACGGGTGCGACTTGTTTTTTCACGCTAGCGTGGAATAGTCGACGGGTATCGGGAGTACGGTTTCGATGAATAAAGCGGTCGAACGGGTCCATCGTCTTTACAATCAGCACGAGCAGCTTGCCGACAATATCGTGCACGTCGTGGGCATCCTGTTCGCCATCAATGCGTCGCTGTGGCTGCTCTGGCATGTCACCGGCATGAGCGTGGTGCTGTCGGTTTCGATCTACTGCATCGGCCTGATGGCGATGATCGGCTGCTCGGCGGCCTACAATATGATGCCGCATTCGCGCCCGTCGAAGAAAATCCTCAGACGGCTCGATCACGCCGCCATCTTCATCATGATCGCGGCGACCTACACGCCGTTCGCCGTCAACCGGCTCGGCGGCACCACCGGCATCATCATCCTCAGCGTCGTCTGGTGCTGCGCCACGGTCGGCGTAGTGATGAAGCTGGTGTGGCCCCGCCGCTTCGAATGGCTTTCGCTCGGACTCTATCTCGCCATGGGCTGGGTGATCGTCACCGTGATCCAGCCGTTGTCGGTGTCGCTGGCGCACGCCGATTTCTGGCTCCTGATGGCCGGGGGCATCGTCTATTCGGCCGGCGTGATCTTCTACGTCTGGGAGCGCATCCCCTATCACCGCGCCATCTGGCACTGCTTCGTGCTCGCCGCGACGGTGCTGCAGTTCGGCTCGATCTGGGGCGAGTTCGCGCTGCGCTGAGCGTTCAGAAATTATCCTTGCGCCGGCGGATTTCGGCGAACACGGCGACATCGTCGCTCTTCGCCATGCCGATATTGGCACGGATCTCGGGCGATTGAGCCCTGAGGAACGGGTTGGTCGCTTTCTCAATCCCGATGAAGGACGGCACCGTCGGTTTGCCGGCCGCAACCAGCGCTTCCACCTCTTTGGCCCGCGTCACCAATTCGGCATTGCCGGGCTCGAGGGTCAGGGCGAAGCGGGCGTTGGCGAGGGTGTATTCGTGGCCGCAATAAAGCCGGGTTGCATCGGGCAGCCCGGCGATCTTGGTCAGGCTCGCCAGCATCATCGCGGCAGTGCCCTCGAACAGGCGGCCGCAGCCCATCACGAACATGGTATCGCCAGTGAAGACGGCATCGCCGAACACATAAGCGGCGGCGCCGCGGGTATGGGCCGGCACCTCCAGCACGGTGACGGGGATGTCGGCGAACTGCCAGCCGCCCGCTGCATCAAGGCCGGTGTCGATCGCCGGAATGCGGGTGCGGTCGGCCTCGGGACCGAGCACCTCGGCGCCGTAGGCCGCCTTCAAGTCCCGATTGCCGCCGGAATGATCCCAGTGGTGATGGGTGTTGAGGATGTGGGTCAGCCTTGCCCCGTTGAGGGCCGCCACCACCGGTGCGGCCTCGGCGGGATCGATCACTGCAGCGAGGTCACCACGCCGGATCAGATAGGCATAATTGTCGTGAAGGCAGGGTATAACGGTGATGTCGAGGTCGGCCATGCGTGGGCTCCATCCTTGAACTGTTCTTACCAGCCCCGGCGGCCACATTGAACCCGGCAGCGGATCAGCTTAAGCCTTTTGGTCATGCAGCTTGACGCGGGTGAGCTTTCCGATTTCTACGCGCAGGCTCTGGGACGGGCCGCCCGGCGGCTGATTTCCCGCCGCATCAAGGAATTCTGGCCGCATTGCCGCGGCCTCAGAGTGCTCGGGTACGGCTTTGCCCCGCCCTATCTCAAATCCTATCTCACCGAAGCCGAGCGGGTGATCGCCCTGATGCCGCCGCGGACCGGGGTGGTGGCGTGGCCCACCACGCGCCAATTGGCGGTTTTGGGCGAAGAGGACGCGTTGCCCTTCGCCGACGCCATGTTCGACCGCATACTGGTGGTGCACGGACTGGAAGGGGCGGACGCCGCCCGCGTGCTGCTGCGCCAACTTTGGCGGGTTCTCGCTCCCGAGGGGCGGATTCTGCTGGTCACGCCCAATCGCGCCAGTCTGTGGGCACAGCTCGAATCCTCTCCCTTCGCCTGCGGCCGCCCGTTCCACAAAAGCGAACTCAGCGGGCTTCTCACCGACACCTTGTTCGAGCCGATGAAATGGGATCGCGCACTCTATGTGCCGCCGTTCGCCGGACGCCGCCTGGCCGGGCTCGGCAATGGCTTCGAGCGGCTGGGGCGGCGGTTTTTTTCCGGCATCGCTGGCGTGCACCTGGTCGAGGCCTCGAAGTCGCTCTATGGCCGTGCCGCCATCAAAAAGCCGGCAAAGGCAAAATCGGTGTTGCGCCCAGCTGCAACATTGCAAAGCTGAGCTCCCTCTTCACTCGTTTGTGATTGCAGCAGTGAATGAATGCTGCAATCGCTGCAAAACCGCCATGCGCTGTGCGGGCATCACATCAACGCGATCTAAAAAAGCCTTTTAAATCAGGACTTTTCTGCAGCCGCGCAATTTTCGAACAGCAGCCCTCCCAAACATGTGAAGCTCAATGGGCTACAATAGCTCCCAGTCAACGACCACATCCGGACCACCGGACTTAATTCTCGATGGAGGAAACCCATGAAGTTCGCATTTGCCCTGATCGCGCTTTCCACGCTCGCTTTTGCCCCCGCCGCCAATGCCGCTGACGCCCGTCTGACCGACTGCGTCCACCTCGCCAAGCAGGTTTCGGCAGCGCTCGAAGCGGCCCAGCCCGGCACCTCGACCGACGCGGCCCGCGAACAGGCGTCCATCGGCCGCTCCTATTGCGGCACCCAGATGTATGCCCAGGGCGTCGCCCATTACTCCAAGGCCCTGCAGCTGCTCGGCAAGAACTGATAACGACAAAGCCGCCGCGCGCGGCGCTTGCTGCATAGCGGATATGCGAAAAGCGCCTCAGCGGAAACAAAGCGGCTAAGTCATTGGATTTACATGGGAAACAGGCGGTACCTGTTCTCGCCGCCGGGCAGCTATGACGCCGGCGGCTGTTCCCAAGACGGCGATAACGGGCGTACCCCTTGTCGCGTGACCGGCGGCAGCCCCCCAACAAAGCTGTTGCACGGCAAAGCCACTGACGGATGACAGGAGCGGCTGCCGCAACCAGCCGCTCCTTTCTGTTTTGGGGCTGTTGTCAGTGTCCGGCGCCGTGCTGATCGGCGCGCAGCACGAAGATCGCCCCTTCCGCCATCAGATTGGGTCCCCACGAGCGCGGGCTCATCGCTTTGGTGCGACCCGCCGGCGTCAAGGCCAGCGCCGTCTCGATGCCGGCACCACATTGTTCGGCAAGATCGACGAAATCGGCGATGGTGCAGAGGTGGATGTTCGGCGTGTCGTACCACTCGTTGTCGAGCGTCTTGGTGCGCGGCATGCGTCCCTTGGCCAGCAGACCGAGCCGGACGTGCCAATGACCGAAGTTCGGCAGCGAGATGACGGTCCGCCGCCCGATCCTGAGCATTTGTTCGAGCACAGCGCGCGGATTGCGGGTCGCCTGGATGGTGAGGCTGAGGATCACGACATCGAACACCTGCGACGGGTATTCGCCGAGATCGGTGTCGGCATCGCCCTGGATCACCGGCAGGCCGCGGGCGACGCAGGCATTGACCTTGTGCTGCGACAGTTCCAGGCCGCGCCCGTCGACGTGCTTGGTGGCGGCAAGGTGTTCGAGCAGGGTGCCGTCGCCGCAACCGATGTCGAGCACCCGCGCCTTGTCCGGAATCAGGTCGGCAATGGCGGCCAGGTCGGGGCGAAGGCTCATCCGGCGATCCCTTCGCTGGCGGCCACCGCATTGATGAAGCCGTGCACGGCGCCGAACATCTGCGGTTCGTTGAGCAGGAAGGCGTCGTGGCCGCGGTCGGATTCGATTTCGACGAAGCTGACGCTGGCGGCGACCGCGTTGAGGGCGTGGGCGATGCGCTTGTTCTCGAACGTCGGATACAGCCAGTCGCTGGTGAAGGAGATGATGCAGAAGCGGGTCTTGCAGCCGCGGAAGGCCTCGGCCAGCACCCCACCGTAATCGGCGGCGATGTCGAAATAATCGGTGGCGCGGGTGATGTAGAGATAGGAATTGGCGTCGAAGCGGTCGACGAACGCCGAGCCCTGGTGGTGGAGATAGGATTCCACCTGGAAATCGGGGGCAAACGCGAAGCTGATGCCGCCGGCGTTCTGCAAGGTGCGGCCGAATTTGCGCTGCAGCGCCGGCTCCGACAGATAGGTGATGTGCGCGGCCATGCGCGCCACCGCCAAGCCCTTGGAGGGCTGGGTGCCGTGGTCGTGATAGGCGCCGCCGTGCCAATCGGGATCAGCCATGATCGCCTGGCGGCCAACCTCGTGGAAAGCGATGTTCTGGGCCGAATGGCGCGCCGCGCAGGCGATCGGCATCGCCGCTACCACCCGCTCGGGATAGCTGACGGTCCATTGCAGCGCCTGCATGCCACCCATCGAGCCGCCCATGACGCAGAGGAGCTTGTCGATGCCGAGATGGTCGATCAGCATCGCCTGGGCCCGGACCATGTCGCGTATGGTGACCAGCGGAAAATCGAGACCATAAGGCTTGCCGGTCGCCGGATTGACCTCGGCGGGGCCGCTCGAACCCATGCAGCCGCCAATCACGTTCGAGGCGATGACGAAAAAGCGGTCGGTATCGATCGCCTTGCCGGGGCCGACCATGCTCTCCCACCAGCCCGGCTTGCCGGTGATGGGATGGCTGGAGGCGACGAACTGGTCGCCAGTCAGGGCATGGCAGATCAGGATGGCGTTGGAGCGGGCGGCATTCAGTGTGCCATAGGTCTTGTAAGCCAGCCGCCAGGTTGTCAGCACCCGTCCGGAATCGAGCGCCAGGGCCTTGTCGGGCCCGAATTCCACCGCTTCGCCCTTGTCGGCGTCGGGAGCGGTCAAAGGACGCAGGAAGATGGGATCGGACAACGAAACCTCACCACCGGACCCGAAACCTGAAAACGGACGCCGGACCGGCTTGCTAAGGCCAGGGGGCCCGGCTGTCAACGAAACCATTTTGGCCGGCCGGTTTTGATTTTGCGCCCCGCTCGCCGTATCAGGAAGACGAGAAGAGGAGAAACAAATGGCCTTCGCGCCCAAGTCCGGCGTGCTGGATATTGCGCCTTACGTCGGTGGACGTGCCACCGTCGAGGGGGTCGCCGCACCGGTCAAGCTGTCGTCCAACGAAGGGGCGCTGGGTCCCAGCCCCAAGGCGCTGGCCGCCTACGCCGCCGCCGCGAGCGATGTCTCGATCTATCCCGAAGGCTCGGCCGAACTCCTGCGCCACGCGGTCGGTGAAGCGTTCGGGCTCGATCCCGACCGCATCGTCTGCGGTAACGGCTCCGACGAGCTCCTCACCTTGATCGCCAACGCCTATCTCAGCCCTGGCGACGAAGTCGTGTTCAGCGAACATGCTTTCCTGGTCTACAAGATCGCCACCCTCGCCAATTCGGGCGTGCCGGTGTCGGTGCCGGAGAAAAACCGCACTGTCGATGTCGATGCCATGCTGGCCGCGATCACGCCCAGGACCCGGCTCGTCTATCTCGCCAATCCCAACAATCCGACCGGCACCTATCTGCCGTTCGATGAAGTGAGGCGCCTGCATGCCGGACTGCCGGCTGAGACGCTGCTGGTGCTCGACGCGGCCTATGCCGAGTTCGTCCAAAAAAATGATTACGACGCCGGTATCGCGCTCGCCTTGGCGCACGACAATGTCGTTATGACCCGGACCTTCTCGAAGATCTACGGCCTCGCCGGCCTGCGCATCGGCTGGGCGCTGGTGCCGCCCGCGGTCGCCGACGTGCTCAACCGCATCCGCATGCCGTTCAATGTTTCCATTCCCGCCCAGCGGGCCGGTGCCGCGGCGCTCGCCGATCACGATCATCTGACGGCAGCGGTGGCACACAATGCGCTGTGGCGCGAAAAACTGACCACCGCGATCCGCGGCCTCGGACTCGAAGTCGACGACAGCGTCTGCAATTTTCTGCTGATCCGCTTTCCGGCCGACAAGCCGGCGACGGAGGCCGACCGATACTTGAGCGAACGCGGCCTGATTTTGCGCGGCGTGGCCAGTTACGGCCTGCCACAGTGTTTGCGGCTTACCATCGGCCCGGCCGAAGCCTGCGACAAGGTTCTCACGGTACTGGCCGAATTCATGGCACGAAAATGAGCGAGATGTTTTCCAAAGTGGCGCTGTTGGGCGTCGGTCTGATCGGGTCCTCGATGGCGCACGCGATGCGGCGCGGCGGCCTTGCCGGGCACATTGCCGGTTATTCCCATCGTGTCGAAACCATCGATCTGGCGCGTACCGTCGGCTTTGCCGATGCGCTCTACACCGATGCTGCCGCGTGCGTGAAAGACGCCGATCTGGTGGTGCTGTGCACGCCGGTCGGCAGCTTCGGGGCGTTGGCCGAGGAGATCGCACCCGCTTTGAAGCCCGGCGCGATTCTTTCCGATGCCGGGTCCGTGAAGGGCGCGGTGATCCGCGATGTCGGTCCCTCGGTGCCGGAAGGCGTCCATTTCATTCCGGCCCATCCGATCGCCGGCACCGAGCAATCGGGTCCCACCGCCGGTTTTGCCGAACTGTTCGACGGGCGCTGGTGCATTCTGACGCCGCCGCCGGGCACCGATCCGAAAGCGGTCGCCAAACTGAAGGCGTTCTGGGAAGGCCTCGGCAGCAATGTCGAAGTGATGGACGCCCATCGCCACGATCTGGTGCTGGCGATCACCAGTCATGTGCCGCATTTGATCGCCTACAATATTGTCGGCACTGCCGACGATCTCGAAACCGTCACCGAGAACGAAGTCATCAAGTATTCCGCCGGCGGTTTCCGCGATTTCACCCGCATCGCCGCCTCCGACCCGACGATGTGGCGCGACGTCTTTCTCAACAACAAGGAGGCGGTGCTGGAAGTCCTGGGCCGCTTCAGCGAAGACCTGTCCGCTTTGCAGCGCGCCATCCGCTGGGGCGACGGCGAGACGCTGTTCAACCTGTTCGCCCGTACCCGCGCCATCCGCCGATCGATCATCGACGCCGGCCAGGACACCGCCTCGCCGAACTTCGGGCGCGGCGAAAAAAAACAATGATTTTGTTTTAGGGGTCGTTTTTGACAGACTCCGGGCGACGATTGGTTGGGGTTTTTTGAAAACGAGGCCTAACGAAAACGGCCCGGGGATGAGCCGGACCGTTTGCACCTCGTCGTATTTAGAATAAATGGTGAATTTTAATTAATCTTTAAAGAGGGTTTTGG
>NZ_JBWZET010000302.1:0-35740 GCF_056722145.1 Rhizomicrobium sp.
ACCCGGCGGCGACCGCGGCGTGGACTCGGACTGGTCCCCCATCCCCAGCCTGCTGGCCACCGCCGGCCTGCACCACCACCTGATCCGCGAGGGCAAGCGCACCAAGGTGGGCATCATCATCGAGAGCGGCGAGCCGCGCGAGGTACACCACTTCGCCCTGCTGGTGGGCTACGGCGCCAACGCCGTCAACCCGTACGTGGCCTTCGAGACCATGGACGACCTGCTGCTGCGCGGCCTGCTGCCGTCCACCATGGACCACGCCAAGGCCATCAAGCAGTTCATCAAGGCCTGCAACAAGGGCATCGTCAAGGTGATGTCCAAGATGGGCATCAGCACCATCCAAAGCTACCGCGGCGCCCAGATCTTCGAGGCGCTGGGCCTGAGCCAGGCCCTGGTGGACCGCTACTTCACCTGGACCAGCACCCGCATCGAGGGCATCGGCCTGGATGAGATCGCCAAGGAGACGGCCCTCCGCCATTTCGCCGCCTTCGGCAACCGCGGCCAGGACCTGGACCTGGACTGGGGCGGGCGCTACAAGTGGCGCAAGGAGGGCGAGCTGCACACCCTGGACGCCCAGCAGGCGGCCCAGCTGCAGCACGCCGCCATGAGCGGCGACTACAAGGCGTACAAGCAATTCAGCGCCGGCATCAACGACCAACGCGGCCGCCTGCTGACCCTGCGCGGCCTCTTCCGCTTCAAGGCCGGCCTGCGCCCGCCCGTGCCCCTGGAGCAGGTGGAGCCTGCCAGCGCCATCGTCAAGCGCTTCACCACCGGCGCCATGAGCTACGGCAGCATCAGCCAGGAGGCCCACGAGAGCATCGCCATCGCCATGAACCGCCTGGGCGCCAAGAGCAACACCGGCGAAGGCGGGGAGGACGAGGAGCGCTTCAAGCCCCTGCCGGACGGCGACAGCAAGCGTTCCGCCATCAAGCAGGTGGCCTCGGGCCGCTTCGGCGTCACCAGCAATTACCTGGTCAACGCCCGCCAGATCCAGATCAAGATGGCCCAGGGCGCCAAGCCCGGCGAGGGCGGGCAGCTGCCGGCCAAAAAGGTCTGGCCCTGGATCGCCAAGACCCGCAACAGCACGCCCTTTGTGGGCCTCATCAGCCCGCCCCCGCACCACGACATCTACTCCATCGAGGACCTGGCCCAGCTGATCCACGACCTCAAGAACGCCAACGACCAGGCCATCATCTCGGTGAAACTGGTGGCGGAGGTGGGCGTGGGCACGGTGGCCGCGGGCGTGGCCAAGGCCCACGCGGACCACATCCTGATCAGCGGGCACGACGGCGGCACGGGCGCGTCGCCGTTGAGCTCCATCAAATACGCCGGCATCAGCTGGGAACTGGGCCTGGCCGAGACCCACCAGATCCTGGTGATGAACGGCCTGCGCGACCGGGTCAAGGTGGAGACGGACGGCCAGCTGCGCACGGGCCGCGACGTGGTCATCGCCGCGCTGCTGGGTGCCGAGGAGTACGGCTTCGCCACCGTGGCGCTGATGACCATGGGCTGCATCATGATGCGCGTCTGCCACCTGGACACCTGCCCCGCCGGCATCGCCACCCAGAACCCGGAGCTCCGGAAAAAATTCATCGGCAAGCCCGAGTACGTGGTCAACTACATGAATTTCGTCGCCCAGGAGGCCCGCGAGTTCATGGCCGAGCTCGGCTTCAGGAGCATCGACGAGATGGTGGGCCACACCGAGGCGCTGGAGATGGATCCGGAACGGGCGCATTGGAAGGCCCGCACCCTGGACCTGGGCCGCATCCTGCGGCGGGTGGAGAACTCCTACGGAGGGGCCCTCATCAAGACGGTGGAGCAGGACCACGGGCTGGACAAGGCCCTGGACCGCGCCCTGATCCCCCAGGCCAAGGCGGCGCTGGAGGACGGCCAGCCGGTGCGCTTCTCCAGCCCGGTGGAGAACGTCAACCGCACCGTGGGCACCCTGCTGGGCGCCGAGATCTCGCGCCGTTACGGCAGCGCCGGGCTCCCCGAGGGGACCATCACCATCGACTTCACGGGCACGGCCGGCCAGAGCTTCGGCGCCTTCGTCCCCAAGGGCATGACCCTCAACCTGCAGGGCGACGCCAACGATTACGTGGGCAAGGGCCTCAGCGGCGGCATCCTGGTGGTGAAACCCTGCCCCAAGGCCACCTTCAAGCCCGAGCTGAACTGCCTGGTGGGCAACACGGTGCTCTACGGCGCCACCGCCGGCCAGGCCTATTTCCGCGGACGGGCGGGCGAGCGCTTCTGCGTTCGCAACAGCGGCGTCAACACCGTGGTGGAGGGCGTGGGCGACCACGGCTGCGAGTACATGACCGGCGGCCGCGTGGTGGTGCTGGGCCCCACCGGGCGGAACTTCGCGGCCGGCATGTCGGGCGGCATCGCCTACGTCTACGATCCCGACGGATTGTTCGAGAAACTTGCCAACCGCGACATGGTCGATCTGGAAAAGATCGGCCCGGCGACGGGCGGCGCCAGCGACGAAGGCATGCCGCGCCAGAAATCGATCAGCGTTTCGGACTCGGGCATGGGCGATCCGCTCCGCTTCGATGCCGAGCGCCTGCGCATCCTGGTGCAGCGCCACCTTCTCCATACCCAGAGCGAGCGCGCCAAGTGGCTGCTCGATCATTGGGAAGATGCCGTCAAGCGTTTCGTCAAGATCATGCCGAGAGACTATCGCCAGGCTTTGAAAGAGCTGCAGGCGCAACGTCAGGCGGCGGAGTGAACCATGGGCAAGGCCACCGGATTCCTCGAAGTCGATCGCAAGGATCGCAGCTACGAAAAGCCTGAAGATCGGCTCAAGCATTGGCATGAATTCGTCAAGCCGCTGACGGGCGCCGAAACCTCGACGCAAGCCTCGCGCTGCATGGATTGCGGTATTCCGTTCTGCCACAACGGCTGTCCGGTCAACAATCTGATCCCGGACTGGAACAATTTCGTCTATCACGACGATTGGCAGAAGGCGCTGACGGTCCTTCACTCCACCAACAACTTCCCGGAATTCACCGGCCGCATCTGTCCGGCGCCGTGCGAGCAGAGCTGCACGCTGAACATCCAGGATACGCCGGTCACCATCCGCACCATCGAATGCGAAGCGGTGGAGAAGGGTTGGGACGAGGGCTGGATCGTGCCGGTGGTTCCGGTTGAACGCAGCGGCAAGCGCGTGGCGGTGGTGGGCTCGGGCCCGGCCGGTCTGGCCGCAGCGCAGCAACTGGCGCGCGCCGGTCATGCGGTGACGGTATTCGAAAAGAACGACCGCATCGGCGGATTGCTGCGGTACGGCATTCCCGATTTCAAGCTCGAGAAGCATCGCATCGATCGCCGCCTGCAGCAGATGCAGGCCGAAGGCGTCGAGTTCCGCACCAACGTGGAGGTCGGCATCACCTTGCCGGTGTCGGCGCTGCTCGAAAACTTCCACGCCGTGGTGATGGCCGGTGGCGCCGAAGCTGCGCGCGACCTGGCGGTGGAGGGCCGCGAGTTGTCCGGCGTGCATTTCGCGATGGAATTCCTCACCCAGCAGAACAAGCGCAACGCCGGCGATGACGAGCATCGCGCCGCGCCGCAGGGCACGATCAGCGCCAAAGGCAAGCACGTCGTCGTCATCGGCGGCGGCGATACCGGTTCGGATTGCGTCGGCACCTCCAATCGCCAGGGCGCCGCCTCGGTGACGCAGATCGAAATCCTCGCCAAGCCGCCGGTGAAGGAAGACAAGGGCACGACTTGGCCCGATTGGCCGATCAAGCTGCGCGTGTCGTCGTCGCAGGAAGAAGGTTGCACCACCGAATGGGCAACCATGCCGAAAAAGCTGGTTGGCGCCGGCGGCAAGGTGAAGGGCATCGAATGCGTGCGCGTCGAATGGCACGCCGATCCGCAAGGCCGGCGCACGCCGAAGCCGGTCGCGGGCAGCGATTTCCGCATCGACGCCGATCTGGTGCTGCTGGCAATGGGCTTCACCGGTCCGCGCCACGCCGGCATGCTGGAACAGGCGGGCGTCGAGTTCGACGGCCGCGGCAGCGTCAAGGCGAGCGAGCAGGATTACAAAACGTCGATGCCGCGCATTTTCGCCTGCGGTGACATGCGGCGCGGCCAGTCGCTGGTGGTGTGGGCGATCCGGGAAGGGCGCCAAGCCGCCCGCGCGGTCGACGAATTCCTGATGGGCGCCTCGACACTGCCGCGGTAGGATTTTTCGAGTTCCGTGGTGCAGGGCGGCCGGGTTTGACCCCGGCCGGTTTGTTTGTGGGGCCTACTTTGTGACCTTCACTTTCAGCGCGTACAAATTGCCGTCCGACGCGCCGACATACACCACGCCGTCGAGGACCGCGGGCGAGGAAAGGATCGCGCCGAACGCCAGGAGTTTCAGATAACCGCCCATGCCGTCGTCATAGAAGCCGCCGTCGAAAATCCTCTCGAAATCGGCCGAGCCATCGGGCTTGGTCACCGGCGCGGTGGCTTTGGAGGCGTCGGTCGCGAACTGCCACGCCGCCGTGTGGGTCTTGAGGTCGATGGCGTGCAGCACGCCTTTCATCGAGCCGACATACAGCATGTCGCCGGAAAGCGCCGGCGAAGAAAACAGCGGCCAGCCTTTCAAATCGACGGTTGCCAGCAGCTCGCCGGTCCTGGCGTCGAAATCGAACATCTGTCCGGTGTCGGAGGTGCCGACATAGACATGGCCTTTGCGCACCGCCGGCGAGGCGATCACCCACGAGCCTTTGGTCGAGAAATCCCACGCCTTGATGCCGGTCACCGCGTTCAGCGCATAGAGGTGGGAGTCGCGCGAGCCGAAGAACACCATTCCGTCTCCCACCGCGGGCGAGGACTGGATGCCGGTCTGGTTATGGATGGCGTCGTCGTCGCCGGTCTTGAAGCGCCATTTCTCCGCACCCGTCGCTTCGTCGAGGGCGTAGAGGTAGGTATCCCAGCTGCCGACATAGACGAGCCCGTTGGCGACGGCGGGCGAGGAATGCACCACATTGCCGGTCTTGAACGCCCACACTTTCGCGCCGGTGGCGGCATCGAGCGCGTAAACCATGCCGTCGCTGCTGCCGACAATCACCTTGCCGCCCGCAACCACCGGTGAGGAGAGATAGCAGTCCCACTGGTCCGGCATCACTTCGGCCGCGGGCTCGGCGCCGTGCATATGCTTGGCGGAAAAGCGGTGCTCGCCGCCGGTGGCGAATTGCCATTTCAGCGCGCCGGTCGCTGCATCGACGGCGTACACCTGGCTGTCATAGGAGGCGAAATAGACGACGCCGCCCGCGACCGCCGGCGACGACACCACCCGGCTTTTGGTTTCGAATTTCCATTTCTGGGCGCCGGTGGTGCGGTTCACGGCATAGAGAAATCCGTCGGTCGAACCGGCGAACACCGTGTCGCCGACGACGGCCGGCGACGAGACGAACGCGCCCTTGGCATGGAAGGACCAGGCGACGCCGTCGAACGCAGAGGTGCCGCGCCCCTCGAACGCACCGGTGTGCTGGGGCCCGCCGCGGAACATCGGCGCATCGGTGGCAAGGCTGGGAGACGCGAACACGACAAGCGAGGCGAGGGTGAGGACCAAGCGCATGGGATTTCCGCTTCTTGAGATGCGGCGGCAATAGAATCGCGCGCGCTCGCGGCGTCAAATGAAGATCGCGGTTATGCTTTTCACGATGGCGTTAGGACGAGGATGAAACGAGAACCGCCGCCGGAAATTCCGTGAACAACGGGCGATTGTCCGGCTGCGGACTGTCTTGTCCGGACAGGACATCGCGCCAGCGACGATCGCGCAGGTCTTCGGGCAGGACTACGGCGAGCGTCTCATCGGGCAGCGGCAGTCCTTTGGCGATCGCGGCTTCGGCCGACAATCGCGGTACCGCTACCATCAATATTTTTTCACCGGCACTGCGCGTGAAGGCGAAAACGCGGTCGTCGCCGGCTTCGATGGCGCGATAGGGTGCGGCGAACAGCTCCGGCTCCGCCGTCCGCAAGGCCAACAGCCGCGCCAGCAGAGCGAGCTTCACCTGGCCGTCGCGCCAGTCCTTGAGCAGCGTCGGCGGATCGGCAGCATTGCTGAGCATCTCTTCGCGGATATGGAAATCGACCGGCCGGCGGTTGTCGGGATCGACCAGCGAGAAGTCCCACAGCTCCGTACCCTGATAAATATCGGGAACGCCCGGCAGGGTGCATTTGAGCACGGTCGCGGCCAACCCGTTCAGGGCTCCGGCCGGCGCCACCGTCCCGGCAAAGCGTTCGAGCCGCGCCAGGAAGGCGTGTTCGGGATCGAGGATGGCGCGCACGAAATCGGCGTGGGCCGTTTCAAATTCGCCATCGGGCGCCGCCCATGAGGTTTCGAGCTTGGCTTCCTTGAGCGATTTTTCGCGCCACGCCAGGATGCGCCGCGTGAAACCGGTCAGCCCTTCACCCGAAAGCCCGAAAGGGCGGCAGGCGAAAAGGGTCTGGTACAGCTGGTATTCGTCACCCGCCCCGACGCGCGCCGGCCGCAGCGCCGCATTGATCTCGAACCATTCGCGCACTTCCGCCTCCCACCGCTGCGGAATCTCGCTCAACACCGCCAGGCGCGCCCGCGTGTCCTCGCCGCGCTTGTGGTCGTGGGTGGCGCTCGCCAGCAGCGCCGCAGGGAAATGCGCCTGACGATTTTCGTTGCCGATATGGAAGCGGTCCGGCGCCAGCGCGAACATCGCCGGTGAAAACCCGACGTCGTTGCGCGACAGCAGCCGGCCATAGCGATAGAAGGCGGTATCTTCCACCGCCTTCGCCGCCACCGGTGCCGCCAGCTGGTTGAAGCGCCGCACCGCAACCGCCGCCACCGCGCCGTCGGCCGCTTCTTCGCCGCGCATGGTTGCGGCGATGGTGGTCAGCGCGCGCGCCTGGTCGTCGGTGGCGCCGTCTTCTGCTTGCCGCAGCGCCGCCTCGAATTGCGGACCGGGCGCCGGCTCGGGCTTGTCGCCAAGCGCATAGGTGCGATAAACGCGAAAATGTTCGAGCACCCGCTCCAGCGCCTGTTCGAATGCGCCCGGCGGAATGGTGCCTTCGTCGTCGAGCCGCTGGAACGCCGCCGCCGCGCCGCGCAGCGCGCTGGCAAACGCGTTCTGCAGCATCTCGCGCCGCGCCTGGCGTTCTTCGACCTCGAAGTCGGCAGGGCGTCCGCTGAACTCCGCCCACAGACGATCGAACGACGGCTCGTTTTCCGGCGCGTGCTGGAATGCGGACAGCGCATTCATGAAGTCGTAGCCGGTGGTGCCGTCGACCTGCCAGTCCGGCGGCAGGTCCTCGCCATCGGCCAAAATTTTTTCCACCACGATCAGCGCCGGCTCGCGCGGCAAGGCGTCGGGCCGCAGCGGGGTCATCGCTTCCAGCCGCGCCCGCAGGCGGCGGCAGTAGTTCGCCGGATCGGACAAGCCGTCGACGTGATCGATACGCACGCCGTCGATCAGCCCTTCGCTGTAGAGCCGGAACACGGTGGCGTGAATCTGCTCGAACACGGCGTCGTCTTCCACCCGCAAGGCGGCGAGGCTGGTGATATCGAAAAAGCGTCGCCAGTTGATGCGCTCGCCGGCACTGCGCCAATAGGCGAGGCGGAAATTCTGCCGATCGAGCAGCGCGCCTAACGCTGCAGCGTCGCCAAAGCGCGCTAGGCTCGCTTCGGACGGTGTCGCGGCACCGGCCATCACCGTCTCGTAATCCTCACGACGGAGCGGGAAGCGGTGTTCGGCATAAGCAAATGCCAATTTGCCGAGGCGCTCATCCCACACCAGCGTGATCTCGCCGTCGTTGAGGCACTCGGTGACCGGCCGCCCCAACAGCGGCACCAGCAGCTTGTCGCGCAGCTTGGCTTCGTCGGGCTCCCAATCGATGTCGAACAGGCCGGCAAAAATGCTGTCGCGCCCTTTTTCCAGAACGTCGAGCCAATAAGGATTATCGGCGCCGCCGACCGCCATGTGGTTCGGAACGATGTCGAGGATGACGCCGATGCCGTTCTTGCGGAGCTCGGCGGCCAATGCGCGAAATCCTTCTTCGCCACCGAGCTCGGGATTGACCCGGCCATGATCGACGACATCGTAACCGTGCGTGGAACCGGCGCGCGCCATCAGGATCGGCGAGGCATAGAGGTGGCTGATGCCGAGCTTGGCAAAATAGCCGACCAGCTTCAGCGCGTCGGCGAACGTGAACGTCTTATGGAATTGCAGGCGATAGGTGGCGCGTGGTGTCATGCGGATTCAATCCAGACGGCGGTGGAGCAAGGCGGAACCATGTCGCTTCCGGCTGGTCCGTAGAGCGGCGCAGTCTTGTGCAACGGCACCTGCACGGCGGTTTCGGAGAGGTTGGTGACGATGGTCAGAATGGTGTCGTCGCCGAGCCGCCATGTCGCCAGCACGGCGCCGTCCGCGAGCACGTCGGATGACAGCGCCGTGGTTCCTTTCAGTCGCGGCACCAGGACGCGTCGTCGCAAATGGAGCAGGTCGCGATAGAATATCCGCCACACCTCGTTGCCGGCGCCGAGGCGGCAGCGTTCGAACGTTTCCGGCGCATTGGGATCGGGCACTTCGGCGCGACCGGAGGCGAACTCGGGAAATTTGGCGAATTCGGCGGCGCGGCCCTTGCGCACCGCCGCGGCCAGCGCGGGATTGTGGTCGGTGAAAAACAGGAATGGCTCGCGTGCGCCTTGCTCTTCGCCCATGAACAGCAGCGGAATTTGCGGCGACAGCAGCAGCAGCGCGGTTGCCGCTTTCAGTTTGTGCTCATTGGTCAGGTGGATCAGCCGTTCGCCCAGCGCGCGATTGCCGGTCTGGTCGTGGTTCTGCAGGAAGGCGACGAATGCCGCCGGCGGCAGGTGCGCGCTCGGCATGCCGCGCAGCCGGTCGGTGTGCCCCATCCGCTCGCCCTGGAAGGCGAAGCCGTCTTTCAGCAGCCGCGCCAGTTTATCTGTTGGCCGTTCGGCGAAGTCGGAATAGTAGCCCGCAGTTTCGCCGGTCAGCAGCACATGCAGCGTGTTGTGGAAATCGTCGTTCCATTGCGCCTGATAGGTGCCGAGCAGGCGCGCGTCGTTGTCCTCGTTTTCCAGCACCAAATGGCGGTCCGGGAAGCGCTGGCGCAGTTCGCCGCCCATCGCTTCGAGGAATTCGGCATCGCGAATGGCGTGCACCGCGTCAAAGCGCAGGCCGTCGAAGCGGAACTCCTCGAGCCAGTAAGCCGCGTTGTCGATGAAAAACCGCCGCACCGGTTCCTGGCGAAAGTCGATGGCGTCGCCCCACGGCGTTTTCAGGTCGCTGCGAAAGAACGGCGGCGCGTATTGGGCGATATAGTTTCCGTCCGGCCCGAAATGGTTGTAGACGACGTCGAGAAACACCATCAGACCGCGCGCATGCGCTTCGTCGATGAGGAAGCGCAGATCGTCGGGTGCGCCATAGGCCTCGTCGGGAGCGTAGGGCAGGACACCGTCATAGCCCCAATTGCGTTGGCCCGGAAAATCGCCGATCGGCATCAATTCGACCGCGGTGACGCCGAGATCGCGCAGGGCGTCGAGATGCTCCACCACGCCGCGAAAGCCGCCGAACAGCCCGGCGTGGAGTTCGTAGAGGACCGTCTCTTCCCACGGCCGCGGCCGCCAGTCGCTACTACGCCATCCGTAGGCGGAGCGTTCCACGACGCTCCAGCCGTGGACATCACCGATCTGCCGCCGCGAAGCCGGATCGGGCAGCGATACGCCGCCGATGCGGAAGCGATAGCGAGCGCCCGGCCCGGCGGCGCAGGCGACTTCCCACCAGCCATCGTCCGTCGGCGTCATCGTCAGCGCCTCGGCGTCGGCGAGTTCGAGCGCGACCGCCTCCGCCGCCGGGGCCCACAGGCAAAAAATGGTGTCGTGTGCGCCGACCTCCGGACCCCAGCGGCTCATCGCGGCGGCTCCACCAGGGCGGTGAACAGGGCGGCGCTGCGGTCTTCCACCATATAGGTGGCGCCTTCGAAGGGGCCCGGCTCGCGCTCGGGATTGGCGGTATCAATCAGGAATTGCCACGGCCAGTTGGAGTTCAGTGAAAATTCGATCGCCTTCTCCGACGCATTCAGCAGCAGCGACAGCACTTCGATTTTGCCGTCGCCGTCCCACAGGGCGCGGCGCATGATGACGGCGCGGGCTTCGCCATTGGCCCAATCGTCTTCGCTCAAGGTGTTGCCGCACTCGTCAAGCCAGTCGAGGTTGCGGAAACCCGGGCTCACCTCCTCGCCGAACAGGAATTTCGCACTGCGCAGCGCGGCGTAGCGTTTGCGCAGGCCGACGACGCGGGCGGTGAAATCGGCTTGCGCCGCGCCTTCGGTGGTTTTGAGACGCGACCAGTCAAGCCAGGAAATCTCGTTGTCCTGGCAATAGGCGTTGTTGTTGCCGCCCTGGCTGTTGCCGAATTCGTCGCCGGCCAGCAGCATCGGCGTGCCGAGCGACGCGAACAGGCTGAGCAGCATCGACCGTTTGACGCGCTCGCGCAGGGCCACGATCGGCTCCTCGTCGCTCGGCCCTTCCACACCCCAATGGCAGGCGAGATTGTCGGAGGCGCCGTCGCGATTGTCCTCGCCGTTGGCTTTGTTGTGCTTGCCTTCGTACATGACGAGATCGCCAAGCGGGGCGCCGTCGTGGCTGGCGAGGTAGTTGATCGACGCCGTCGGTCGGCGCGCGCCGAAAATATCCGCCGATCCCGACAAGCGTCGTGCCAGTTCGGGCCGTTGTCCGCCGTCGCCGCGCCAATACCGGCGCAGCGTGTCGCGATAGCGGTCATTCCATTCCGAAAAAGGCGGCGGATGATTGCCAAGTTGGTAGCCGCCGGGGCCGATGTCCCACGGTTCGGAAATCAGCTTGACGCGGTTGAGGATCGGGTCCTGGCGGATGGCATCGAAGAAGCCGCTGCCGGGATCGAAGCCGGAATGCTCGCGTCCGAGCGTGGCGCCGAGATCGAAGCGGAAGCCGTCGACGTGATAGGATTCGACGAAGTAACGCAGCGAATCCAGCACCATTTGCAGCGCCCGCGGGCTCGCCATGTCGAGCACGTTGCCGGTGCCGGTGTCGTTGATGGTATGGCGGACATTGCCGTCGACCAGGCGATAGTAGGCGGCGTTGTCGATGCCGCGCCACGACAGCGTCGGTCCGAGTTCGCTGCCTTCGCAGGTGTGATTATAGACGACATCGAGCAGCACCTCCAAACCGGCGCGATGCAGGCGGCGAATGGTGGCGCGCAGTTCATTGGTGCCGCCGCCGCTGGAATAGCCGGGCTCGGGCGCGAAAAATCCGAGCGTGTTGTAGCCCCAGTAATTGCGCAAGCCCCTGTCGATCAGATGGCGGTCCTGCAGGAAGGCATGCACCGGCATCAGTTCCACCGCGGTAATGCCGAGGCGTTTCAAATGCGCGATCACCGCGGGATGGCCAAGCGCCGCATACGATCCGCGCACGCGCTCGGGAACCTCTTCCAAAAGCTTGGTCAGGCCTTTGACGTGAGCTTCGTAGATGATGGTGTCGCTCCACGGGATCACCGGCGGTTTGTCGTCGCCCCAGATGTAGTTTTCCGCCGACACTGCCGCCTTGACCATGGCGGGGGCGCTGTCGCGGCGGTCGAAACTCAAATCGCCGCGCGGCGAGTGCAGGCGATAGCCGAACAGCACGTCGCTCCAGCGCAGGGTTCCGGCGAGTTCCTTCGCATACGGATCAAGCAGCAGCTTGTTCGGATTGAAGCGGTGGCCTTCCTCGGGCTTGTAGGGCCCGTGGACGCGATAGCCGTAGATCGTACCGGGCCCGGCGCCGGGCAGATAGCCGTGCCAGACCTGATCGGTCCGCTCCGGCATCTCGTAGCGCGCGATTTCGCGATTGGCGGCGTTATAAAGGCACAATTCCACTGCCGTCGCGTTGGCAGAAAACAGCGCGAAGTTGACGCCCAAACCGTCCCATGTTGCGCCCAGCGGTGTGGGAGCACCCGGCTCGAGCCTCCCGGGTGAAAATGGCATGAAAGTCCCTCCGTGACGCGCTGATCGCAGACGGTAACGCGCTCACGGTTCCATCGGTTGCGGTCGCGCGCCCGCCACGCGCGCGGCAAGATCGAGAAAACCGGCCAGCGGCACGCCGAGCTGATCGGGCCGGTTGGCGATTTCGTAGCCGATCTCGTATGCCGCGCGCTCCAGCGAAAACACGCACAGCAGTTGCTCTTCGGCTGGGTCGAGGGCCCGCCCGCGGCCGCGGGCGTAACCGTCCATGAACGCCGCAACGGAACGTTCCTCGAAAGTCGTCAGCAATGCGTCGATATCGCCTTGGGCCGTGACCGGACTGGTGCGCAGCGCCGTCCACACCACATAACTGAACGAGCGCAACATGCCGGCAACATCGCGCATGGCGCTGTTCTTGGCGCGACGGTCGGCCAGCGGCTTCAGCGGTTCGCCTTCGAAATCGACCAGGATGGCGTCGCCGGCCGCCACCAGAACCTGACCGAGGTGGAGATCGCCGTGAATGCGGATGAGCTGGGAACCGACTGCCTTGCCGAGCACCGCATCGATGCCCGTCATCAGCGCGTCGCGGCGGGCGGCGAGCGCCTTCACCGCCTCGTTTTGCGCGCCGAGATCGCGGTCCAGCAACAGGTCGAGCGCCGTGGCCACTTCTTTGCGGGCAAAGTCGCGCCACGCGGCGATCACCGCATCGGTTGCGGCAACCGGTGCGAAATCGGCATTGGCGGTCGGTTGCGACAGCACCTCGTGCATTTCGCCGAGCCGCTGGCCGGCAACGCAGACGAAATGGGAGACGGTTTCGAAGCCGTCATGGCCTTCCTCGGCGGCGGTGCGATCGTCGAGCAGGCGCTTGGCCTGTTCCACCGACCAGTGGAAGCCATCGCCCTGGTTCTTGATGAAGCGCTGCGCCAGCATCACGGTGGCGTTGCGGCCATCGGCGCGGCGGTGCGAAACTTCGCCGAGCAGGGCGGCGATGCCGGCGAAGCCGCGGCGCGTCAGTTCCTTCACCATCTCCTCTTCGGGATGGATGCCGTTGATGACGCGGCGGAACACTTTCAGCATCACCTCTTGTCCGATTACGACGGCGGAATTCGAGGTGTCGCCGCCGAGCCATTGGATTTCGGCATCGTCCGCCGGCGGCGTGAACCCGGGCTGCGGCGCAAAAATCAGCGAGCCTTCGCCTGACTGCACGGTGCGGCCCTCGGCCAGCGCGGTCATCACGCTACGGACGAATTTCGGCGAGGCGGTGGCATCGGTGAGGAGGCCGACACGGGCGCGATGGCGGGCGCGCGCCAACGCGAGGCGGGATTCCTGCGGGCTGGCAGCTTCGTCTTCCCAGGCGACCGCCAGCGGCATGGCATAGCGGCTCTCGCTGTCGCCGACGGTGGCGACGATCTCCGCGAACACCACATCGTGGCGGCCGGGATCGATCGCCATCGCATCGCAAACCTTGACCTGCGGCGCATCCTGCGATTTCTGCTGAAACCAGCGGCGCTGGGCCAGATAGCCCGGCAGAACGTCCTTTTCCAGCACGTCGCGTGAACGCCCCTCCAGGATGCCGTTCAATCCGGAGCGCAACACGAAGGTGTAATGCTCGGCGAGGTTGTCGCCGGTAGACGTGCTCCACGAAGGCTGGCTGGTGTCGGCCGACAGGATGAACCAATAAAATCCGAACGGCGGCAAGGTGAGAAGGTAGGTGAGCTGGCCGATCTTGGGGAAGGCGACGTTGCCCGACAGCTCCACCGGCGTGCGGCCGGCGAATTCCGACAGATCGAGTTCCACCGCCTGCGCCGTGCGCGAGACGTTGGCGACGCACAGGATGTTTTCGCCGTCGCACTCGCGCAGATACACCAGCACTTTGCGATTGGCGGGCTTGAGGAAGCGCAACGTGCCGCGCCCGAACGCCTTGTGCTGGCCGCGGATGACGAGGATGCGGCGCAAGCGGTTGAGCAGCGAATGCGGGTCGCGCCATTGCGTTTCCACGTTCACCGCCATGTAGCCGTAAAGCGGATTGGAAATCACGGGCACGATCAGGGATTCGGCGTCGGCCCGCGAGAAGCCGCCGTTGCGGTCCGGGCTCCATTGCATCGCGGTGCGCACGCCGTCGCGGTCGCCGAGATGGATGTTGTCGCCCATGCCGATCTCGTCGCCGTAATAGAGCACCGGCGTGCCCATGATGGTGAGGATCAGGCTGTTCATCAGTTCGATGCGGCGGAAATCGCGTTCCATCAGCGGCGCCAGGCGGCGGCGGATGCCGAGATTGAGGCGGGCGCGGCGATCGGAAGCGTAGGTGTTCCACAGATAATCGCGCTCGCGGTCGGTGACCATTTCGAGCGTCAACTCGTCGTGATTGCGCAAAAACGTCGTCCACTGACAATTGGGCGGCGCGTCGGGGGTCTGGCGCAGGATATCGGTGATCGGAAAACGGTCTTCCTGCGCCAGCGCCATGTACATGCGCGGCATCAGCGGGAAGTGGAACAACATGTGGCATTCGTCGTCGTCGCCGAAATACTGCTGCACATCCTCCGGCCACTGATTGGCTTCGGCGAGCAGCACGCGCCCGGGATAGTGGCTATCGACCTCGGCGCGGATGCGCTTCAGCACGGAATGGGTCTCGGGCAGGTTTTCATTGATCGTTCCCTCGCGCTCGACCAGATACGGCACCGCATCAAGCCTGAGCCCATCGACGCCCATGTCGAGCCAGAACCGCAGTACTTTCAGGCATTCCTCGAACACTTCGGGATTGTCGAAATTGAGATCGGGCTGGTGGTGATAGAAGCGGTGCCAGTAATAGGCTTTGGCGTCCTCGTCCCAGGTCCAGTTCGATTTCTCGCTGTCGAGGAAGATGATGCGGGTGCCGGCGTATTTCTTGTCGCTGTCGGACCAGACATAGAAATCGCGTTCGGCCGAGCCGGGCGGGGCCTTGCGGGCGCGCTGGAACCATGGGTGCTGATCGGAGGTGTGGTTGACGACCAGTTCGGTGATGACGCGGATGCCGCGGACATGCGCCTCGGCGATGAAGCGCTGCACGTCGTCGAGCGTGCCGTATTCGGGATGCACGTCGGTGTAGTCGGCAATGTCGTAACCATCGTCGCGTCGCGGCGAGGGATAGAACGGCAGCAGCCACAGCACATTGACGCCGAGATCGGCGAAATAGTCGAGCTTCGAGATCAGCCCCGGAAAATCGCCGATGCCGTCGTTGTTGCCGTCGAAGAAAGACTTGACGTGCAGCTGATAGATGACCGCATCCTTGTACCATAACGGATCGTCGGTCAGCGGTGCAGCGGCAGAGGTGCGTAAGAGGTTGGGGTCGAGCCGGATGTTCATGCGCGAGGCTCCGGGGCAATGCGCCAGAGGCGATAGGGGTTGTCGGGGGTGAGCACGGCGTGCTGGCGTTTGCCGTGCCAGACGAAGCGGGAGCCGGTGAGGAGGTCTTCCACCGTCAGCACATCGGCGTCGCCGAGACCCCATTCCCACAGCGGAATCTCGAAATCGACCGCCTGCGACGTATGCGGATCAAGGCTGATCAGCACCAGAACGCGATGGTCGTGGCCGATCGGATGCTTGCCGAAATAGATCACGGCGTCATTGAAGGCGTTGTAGAAGGTCGTGCCGAGGTGGGATTGCAGCGCCGGCTCGGATCTGCGCAAGCGATTGAGCTGGGTGATCTCGCGAACGATATTGCCGGGGGCGGAAAAATCGCGCGGCCGGATCTGGTACTTGTCGGAATCGGCATATTCCTCGCGCCCCGGCAGTGCGGCGGCCTCGCACAATTCGAAGCCGGAGAACATGCCCCACAAGCCCGATAGCGTGGCCGCCAGCGCGGCGCGAATGAGAAAACCGGGGCGGCCCGCTGTCTGCAGATAAAGGGGATTGATGTCGGGCGTGTTGACGAAGAAGTGCGGCCGGAAGAATGCATCCACCGGCGGCGTCGCGATCTCTTCGATATACTCGGTCAGTTCGGCTTTGGTGTTGCGCCAGGTGAAATAGGTGTAGGACTGCGAAAATCCGATCTTGCCGAGATGATACATGATCGCCGGCCGGGTGAAGGCTTCGGCCAGGAACATCACGTCGGGATAGGCGGCGCGGATGTCGGCGATCAGCCATTCCCAGAACGCGAACGGTTTGGTGTGCGGATTGTCGACGCGGAAGATGCGCACGCCTTCGCCGATCCAATGCAGCACCACGTCGCGCAGCGCCAGCCACAGCCCGGGGATCGCATCCCTGGCATAGAAATCGACATTGACGATGTCTTCGTAGACCTTGGGCGGGTTCTCGGCATAACGGATCGAACCGTCGGGGCGCCATTCGAACCAGCCGGGATGCTCCTTCAGCCACGGATGATCTGGCGAGCACTGCACCGCGAAATCGAGCGCGAGTTCGAGACCCGCGGCTTTGACCGCTTCGACCATGGCGCGAAAGTCGTCTGCGGTGCCGAGATCGGGATGGATGGCGTCGTGGCCGCCCTCCTGCGCGCCGATGGCATAAGCCGAGCCGACATCATCGGGCAGCGCCACCAGCGCGTTGTTGCGGCCCTTGCGATTGGTGCGGCCGATGGGATGGATCGGCGGCAAATAGAGCACGTCGAAGCCCATGGCGGCGATATGCGGCAACAGCGCGATGACATCGCGGAAGGTACCGTGACGGGCACCGTCGGCGGAGCGCGGAAAAATCTCGTACCACGCGGCAAAGCCGGCGAGCTTGCGGTCGGCATCGATGGCGAACGGTCCGACCTCGGTGCGAAAGGCGCGCGGCGCTGCCAGCCGCATTGCGTTCACCGTTTCCGGTGCGGTGAGAAGCACGCGCTGCGCGTCCGGCGTGGCGTTGCCGGCATGCACAGAAATCGCATCCAAGGCGCTGCGCAAGGCCGCCGGCGCATGCTCGCGCGCCGCGGCGATCAAGGCACAGCCTTCCTTCAAATCGAGGCGAATGTCCTTGCCGGCGTCATGCTTCTTGAGGATATCGCGGACGAAGGTTGCATACGCGTCGATCCACGCGTCCAGCGTGAACACATGCCGCCCGGGGCGCAGCAACGGCAGGTCCACCACCCAGCGATCGTTGGCGACGAGCCGCATCGGCCGCACTGTGGCTTCGCGTTCGTCCTCGGCGCGCGAGGAAATTTCCGCCGACAGCACCGGATGGCCGTCGCTATAAATGGTCGCTTCCACCTGCACCGTCTCGCCGACCAGGCGCTTGGCGGCATAGCGCCCTCCGCCGACAGTTGGCGCCACGTCTTCGATGATCAGCCGTGGCTCGCGTGCCGCTTTCGGGGCGGTGAGGGCGCGGCTGCGGCGCACCGGTTTGGCGCGGCGGGCGCGGAAAAGGCGCGTCATGCCGGGTTTTCGTGATGGGTCATCGCTCTGGCGCATCACCACCGGCTCGAGCGTCGACCATTCGTCGAGATCGGCGATCACGGTGCGGTCGAAGCGGTCGGCCGGGGTGCCGTTCAGCCCGACCACGGCGACGAGTGCGTCGTCCGCCGCCGCGGCGGTGCGCAACACCACGGTGCGTGACGGCGACGGGAACACCTTCAGCGTTCCGGGCTCGGCCAGCACCGGTTCGGACGCGGTCAATACATTCATCGCCTGCACGGTGTCGATGAGCGGCGCGTCGGTGCTGGCTCGGACGCCGGCCATGACACCCGATCCAGCCACGGCGGCGAGCAAAAGCCGGCTGCGGCGCAGATCGAGGCTCTCGTCGTTGCCGGGAAGGTCGGCCATCGCGATCACCGGCGCCACCGCGCGCAGGGCCGCGTATTCCTCCGCCAGCCAGGTGCTGCGCAAATCCCACCACGGCAGCGACGACAGGCAGAAATCGAAACCGCAGCCTTTCAGCAACGCCAGATCGTCCCACGCGACGCCGGGGGTATCGATGATGAACAAGGCGTCGGCGAATTCGGCGCGGGTTTCGCCGACCACCCGGCGCATGACGCCGTTGGCCTTGAGCGGATGCAGGAAGCGGAAGCCGCCGGCACCGTCACGTAAGCGTTCGCACAGAGCGTTTTTCCACCATGCGGCGCGGGCGTCGGGATCGTTTTCGCCCGCCAGCGGATGATCCGGGGCAAGTTCGGCCATGTCGATGTCGAGGAGCAGCGCCAGTCCGTCAGGCGGGCTCGGCGTGACGCGGCCGCCGCGGTCGGCGTCGACCAGGACGTAATCGAAATCAAGCGCCGCCAGCGGCGACGGGTCTTGCGGCACGGTCGTTCCGGCATGGCAGATTCGCGGCGGCACACGGATCACTCGGCTGTTCGCGGGTGACTAACGGTCGGGCGCGCTGCAAAGTTCCCGCAAGGGCGTTCATGCTGCGAACCAGCTCGCCACCAGAACCGCTGCCGCTGCAAACGTTGCCGCGGTCGTCACCCAGCCAGTGATGTTCAGGAGCGGCGCATTGCGGTGCTCGCCGACGACGCGGCGGTCGTTGGTCAGCAGCATCAAAATGAACAGCAATGGCGGCACCGAAAAGCCCTGAACGATGCCGGACCACACCAGCGCCTGCATCGGATTGAGTCCGAGAAAGTTGAGCAGCACCGCCGCGATGGTGACGCCCACCATGGCGGTATAGAAGAGGCGCGCCTCGCGCGGGCGGGCGCTGAGGCCCGAGGGCCGGCCGATGCCCTGGGCGAGATCGTACGCCGCGCCCGCCGTCATCACCGGCACCGCGAGGAACCCGACGCCGACGACGCCGAGCGCGAACAGGTATTTCGCGCTTTCGCCCGCCAGCGGCGCCAGGGCGGCGGCGGCATCGGCGGCGCTGGCGATCGCGGTGTGGCCGGCGGGATGCAGCGTGGCGCCGGTCGAAAGCAGGATGAAATAGAGAATGACGTTGGAGAACACCATGCCCATCGCGACGTCGCGGCGGGTGTTGCGCAACTCCTCGATGCTGGCGCCTTTGCGGGAGTCGACGGTGCGGCGGCCTTCCTCGATCTGCTCTTCCACTTCCTGGTTCGATTGCCAAGTATAGATGTAGGCCGACAGCGAGGTGCCGATGCAGGCGACGATCATGGCGAGAAAATCGCTGGAAAAATGCACGCTCGGAAGAAAGGTGCCGCGCAGCACTGCGATGGGATCGGGGCGCGCCAGCACGGCGGCGGCTACGTAAGCGAATAACGCCAGCGCCAGCCATTTGAAGGTGTTGCGCAACAGGCGGTAGGAACCGTAAATTTGGAACACCAGGATGATGGCCGCCGCCGCCACCACGATCACTGGAACGGGCAGCGGCACCAGCAATCCGAGGGCTGCGCCGATGCCGCCGAGATTGGCCGCGGCCTCGATCAGATTGCCGACGAAGGCGCCGATCATCAGCGGATACAGCAGCGACTTGGGATAGCGGTCGTAAATGACGGCGAACAGGCCTTTGCCGTAGACGCGCCCGAGCTTCGCCGACAGATAGACGACGGCGAACATCATCGGCAGCACCAGCGGTGCGACCCAAAGGAAAGCGAAGCCGAACTTGGCGCCGGCGCTGGCATAGGTTCCGATGGCGGAAGGATCGTCGTCGGCGGCGCCGGTGACGATACCCGATCCGATCCGGTTGATGAGGCGGCGGAAAACTCCCATGGCAGGCACAACGCGCCAAAGCGGGCGAGGGAACAGCCCGTTGCGCGCGGCGTTGTGCCCACGACAGCAATTTGTTGGCGGAGAAAACGTTGCCGACGCCTTCTGGGCATACCACGGCGATCCTTGCTTCCAAGGTCGTCGGCACGCCGGTGTTCGCGGCCGGCGGCGAAAAGCTCGGCCATGTCCAGGACGTGATGCTCGACAAGCTCTCGGACAGGCTTGTTTTCGCGGTGGTGGCGGTGGGGTTTTCGCCTGGGCTGGGCCAGCAATGCTGTCCGGTGCCGTGGAGCCTGCTCGATTACGATTCCGGTCGGCGGGGTTATGCAATCGGGCTTAGCGGCCAGCAGTTCCGCAATGCGCCGGTATTCGGTCTCGACGAACTGACCCACGAGGACGGCGTGCGCGCGCGCGAATTGGCCGAAACGTTTTTCAACGCGATCTGACGGCAGGAGAGCAACATGGCCCAAACGACACGGCGCCAGAGGAAAACCACAGGCCGCGTCATGGATGAGTTCAAGCACGGCGAGCTGCCGCGCGGCCGCGCCGGCGGCAAGGTGAAAAGCCGAAAGCAGGCGATCGCCATCGCGCTCAGCGAAGCGGGGGCCTCCAAAAGCCAGTCGCCCAAGCAGAAGCGCAAGGCGCGTGCCAAGACCGCAAAGAAGGAAGCGCGCGGCGCCACGGCGCAACAGCAAGGCCGCCTCGGCGCCAGCGGCCGTAAGAAGAAAGCCGTCAAGCGCAAGAAAACCCGCAAGACGACACGTCGCAAGCGCGCGACTTAGGGAACTTGGCGCGGCGCCGCGGGTTATTTCTGTTCGGAATGCAAGGAGAAGGGAACTATGGACACACAGGGATCGCATAACGGTGAATTCGAGGCCGTAGTGCAGGACGTCAAGGACCTGAAGAACGACAGCGCCGCGCTGGCCGGGCGCATCAAGAACAAAGCGACGGATACCGTGTCCAACGCCAAGGACACGGTAAACGGCACGCTGGGGCGCATCGAAGACACGCTCGCCGACATCTGGAATACGATTTCCAAGACCTCCACGGATTCCTATCAGGCGGTCGAACGCAACGTCGAACAGCGCCCGATCACGGCTGTTCTGGCGGCATTCGTTGCCGGCGCCGCCATCGGCTGGGCATTGGATCGGCGCAAGTGAACGGGTTCCTCAGCGACATCCAGGATGTTCGCCGCCGGGCGCGCGAGCGCATCGGCGAAGGCGCGATCACCGACGGCTACAAGGCCGATCGCGCCCGGGTCATCGACGTTCTCAACGAAGTGCTGGCGACCGAAACGGTGTGCACGCTGCGGTATCGCCGTCATTACTACACGGCGGAGGGCATGGCCGCAGAATCCGTCAAGCAGGAGTTCCTCGAACATGCCCGCGAGGAGCAGGAGCACGCCGACATGGTGGCCGAGCGCATCGTTCAGCTTGGCGGCGATCCCGACTTCAATCCCAACACGCTGGTGGAGCGCAGTCACGCCGAATATGTGGAAGGCACCGATCTGCGTTCGATGATCCAGGAGGATTTGGTGGCGGAACGCATCGCCATCGAAACCTACATGGAAATCGCGCGCTGGCTTGGCGATGGCGATCCCACCAGTCGGCGATTGATCGAACAGATCCTCGAAAAGGAGGAGGAGCACGCCGAGGATCTGGTGTCGCTTCTCGGCCGTTTGCCGGACGGGAACGCTGCGTCCGCCTGAAACGTTGGTAGACGCCGGACACGCGGCAGCGCAAGGACAGCGGGGTTGTGATGCCGCAAAGCGGTCGAATTCGGGTCGGTCTTGCGGGTATCGGCAATTGCGCTTCGTCCCTGCTGCAGGGGATCACGCATTACCGCGACGACGGCAATGAGCCGCCGATCGGATTGATGAGCGCGGAGATCGCCGGGTATCGTCCACGCGATGTGGAGGTGTCCTGCGCCTTTGACGTGTCGGAGGCGAAAGTCGGTCGCGACGTTGCGGAAGCCATTTTCGCCGAGCCCAACAACACCATCCGCTTTGCCGCGCCAGCCGCCACGGGCGTCAAGGTCGCGCGCGGTCCAACCTTCGATGGCCTCGGCAAATATCTCTCCGGCACCATCTCCGAATCCGAGGACCAACCGGTCAACGTTGCGGCCAAGCTTCAGCAATCGCGCACCGACGTACTGGTATCGTTCCTGCCAGTGGGATCACAAAAGGCCACGGAATACTACGCCGAATGCGCATTGGAAGCCGGGTGCGCCTTCGTCAATTGCATTCCGGTGTTCATCGCCTCCGATCCTGGATGGCGCGACCGCTTTAAGGCGCGCGGCGTGCCGCTGGTCGGTGACGATATCAAAAGCCAGGTCGGCGCCACCATCGTGCATCGCGTTCTCGCCAATCTGATGCGCGAGCGCGGCGTGCGGCTTGATCGCACCTATCAGCTCAATTTCGGCGGCAACACCGATTTCCTCAACATGCTGGAGCGCGAGCGGCTCGCCTCCAAGAAAATTTCGAAAACCCGCGCCGTCAACAGCCAGCTCGACGTGCCGCTGCCGCCGGAGCAAATTCATATAGGTCCATCCGATTACGTGCCGTGGCTCGCCGACCGCAAGAATGCCTATATCCGGCTCGAAGGCACCACGTTCGGTGGCGTGCCGCTGGCGATGGAGCTGAAGTTGGAAGTGTGGGATTCGCCCAATTCCGCCGGCGTCGTGATCGATGCGGTGCGCTGTGCCAAGCTGGCGCTCGATCGCAAGATCGGCGGTGCGCTGATCGGCCCTTCGAGTTATTTCATGAAATCGCCGCCCGAACAGTTCACCGATGATGAAGCGCGCCGCCGCACCCAGGCATTCGTGCGCAATGGCAAAACCGCATGACCCAGTTTCTGCTTATCCGCCATGGCAAGCACAATGCGCCCGATGGCGTGCTGTTAGGGCGGACCGATGTCGCGGGCCTGTCGCCGGAGGGGCGTGAGCAGATCCGTCGCCTCGGCGTGTTTTTGGCCCGGCCGCAGATCGATCTCATCTATACCAGCCCGCGCCGGCGCGCCCGCGAAACCGCAAGCGAACTGGCGATCGGCTGCTACGCGCCGGTGCAAGCTGACGAGACGCTCGACGAAATCGATTACGGCGAATGGACCGGACGGGCGATTGAGACGCTGGCGGGCGACGCGGTATGGACGGCGTGGAATGAGCACCGCGACTTCGTCCGCATCCCCGGCGGCGAACGTATGCGCGACGTGCAAATCCGCATTCTGCGCCATCTGCAATGCGCCGCGGCACTCCATCCCGATGCGCGCATCGCCATTGTCACCCATGCCGAGGTTATCCGCGCCGCGCTTCTGGCCGAGCGTGGCCTCAGTCTCAGGCAATGGGCGGAGATCGACGTCGCGCCGGGGTCGGTGTTTCCGCTCGAACGCAACGCGCCCGCCATCGAGGCCGTGGCGTCATGAAGCTCGTTATATTTGGGCTGACGATTTCGTCGTCATGGGGCAATGGCCATGCGACGCTGTGGCGTGGCCTCTTGCGCGCGCTGGGGGCCGACGGCCATCAGGCGGTGTTCTTCGAGCGCGACGTGCCCTATTACGCCGCTGCGCGCGACCTCAAGGAAATGCCGGGGCGTTGCCGGCTGGTGCTGTATCCGGAGTGGGACGAGGTGCGTGCGACGGCAATGGCCGAACTCGCGGACGCCGACGTCGCCATCATCACCTCCTATTGCCCCGATGCTCTTGCGGCGGAAGAAGCGCTCGGCGACACGCGCGCCTTGCGGGTGTTTTACGATCTCGACACGCCCGTGACGCTGGCTCAGTTGCGCGACGGCATGCGTCCGGCCTACATCGCGCCGCACGGCCTCACCGGCTACGATCTCGTGCTCAGCTATTCCGGCGGCAAGGCGCTGGCGGCGTTGCGCGAGATGTTGGGCGCTCGCGCCGTGGCACCACTTTATGGGCACGTCGATCCGGCGCAGCACAAGCCGGCGGCGCCAGTGGAGCATTATCGTGCCGACCTCAGTTATCTCGGCACCTACGCGGAGGACCGCCAGTCGGCGCTGCAAAAACTGTTCATTGCCCCGGCGCAGGCGCGGCCGACGCAGACATTCCTGATCGGCGGAGCGCGCTATCCCGATGATTTTCCGTGGACGGACAACATCAATTTCGTCCGCCATCTGCCGCCCGGCGAGCATCCGGCATTCTTTTCTTCGTCGCGGCTGACGCTGAACATCACGCGCCGCTCGATGGCCGACATGGGCTGGTGCCCGTCGGGACGCTTATTCGAAGCGGCCGCGTGCGGAGTGCCAATCCTCTCGGATCGCTGGGACGGAATCGACGCCTTCTTCGCGCCTGGCCATGAAATCACACTTGTCCGCGGCGCGGCGGACGTATTGGCGGCGCTGGAAATGAGCGATGGCGACTGCGCCCGTCAGGCCAAGGCGGCGCGGGACCGAGCGCTCAGCGAACACACCTCGGCGCGCCGCGCTCGCGAACTGGTCGCTCTGGTGGAAACCCAAGCGGTGGGAGCCTAGTGATGTGGGGGATTGTGCCCGCTGCCGGTCACGGCTCGCGCATCCAGCCGCTGGCGTTTTCGAAAGAGCTGCTGCCGGTCGGCAGTCGCGTGGTCGATGGCGGCGAGCGCCCGCGCGCGGTCAGTGAATATCTGCTCGACCGGCTGACGCGGGCCGGCGTCGACCGCATCTGTTTCGTGATCTCGCCGGGAAAGTCCGACATCATGGCATATTACGGCGATGCCTATCGCGGCGTCGCGATCGCTTATGTGGTGCAGCCGGAGGCGAGCGGGTTGTGCGATGCGATCTTCCGCGCGCGTCCCTTTGTCGGTGATGAGCCGGTGGTGGTCGGCCTGCCCGACACGATCTGGTTTCCCGAAGACGGTCTCGCCATGCTGCCCGCCGACGAACTGTCGTTTCTTCTGTTTCCGGTCGCCGAGCCACGCTTTTTCGACGCCGTGGTGCTGAACGCCGACGACAGCGTGGCCGCGATCGATGTGAAAAGTCCTGAGCCGCGCAGCGATTGGGTGTGGGGCGCGTTCAAGATGCCGGGCGAGGTGTTTCACGCGCTGGGCGAGTTGTGGCGGGTCCGTCGTCCGCCGCCGGAGTATTTCGGCACGCTGGTCAATGCGTGGCTGGCGCAAGGCGGGCGGGCCGTCGGCGTGCGCGCCGGCCGGACCTATGTCGATGTCGGCACCGTCGACGGCTATCGTCAGGCGATGAGGCTTCTGGCGCGGGAGGCGGCATGACGGCGGAGGACATTCGCGCCCGCATCGCCGCGTTGGGGCCGTGGTTCCACAACATGGACCTCGGCGGGGTGTGGACCGCGCCGGAGCATTTCCTCGGCGATTATCCCGGCGTGAAATGGCGCCGGTTCGCGGCGGCGTTGCCGCAAAATCTTTCCGGCGCCAGCGTACTCGACATCGGCTGCAACGGCGGATTCTATGCGATTGAAATGAAACGGCGTGGCGCCGCGCGCGTGCTCGGCATCGACAGCGACGAGGATTATCTCGCCCAGGCGCGTTTTGCCGCCGAGGTCACCGGCGAGGCAATCGAGTTCCGCAACCTGTCCGTCTACGACATTGCGGCGCTCGGCGAAAAATTCGACATCGTGCTGTTCATGGGAGTGCTGTATCACCTGCGTCATCCGCTATTGGCGCTCGATCGCATCCACGCCCATGTCGCGCGCGACCTGCTGGTGTTCCAGTCGATGCAGCGCGGCAGCGCCGACGTGTTCAGCCCGGCCGAGGATTATCCGTTCGCTGAAACCGCGCCGTTCGACCGCCCGGACTATCCCAGGCTGCACTTCATCGAGCATCGCTATGCCGGTGATCCGACCAACTGGTGGGTGCCGAACCGCGCCTGCACCGAAGCGATGTTGCGCAGCGCCGGTTTCGCGATCACCGCGCACCCGGAATCAGAGGTCTATCTCTGCCGCCGCATGGATACGGGAAGCGAACCGTTATGATCGAAGCGGCGATGATCTGGAATGAGCCCAACAACAAATCCCATTGGGATGCGGAACTCGATCCCGGCTGGGTGAAGTTCGCCGAGATGGCGAAGCTGGCGGGAAAGGCGATCGCGGCGGAATGTCCATCGCTGCCGCGCGCGTTGGGCGGCATTTCGCCGATCGATCCGCATTTCATCCGCAACATGGCGGGGCAGGGTGTGCTCGATCATGTCGATGTCGTTGCGGTGCACGGCTTTCCGCTCGACTGGAATTTGTGGAAGATCGACGAATGGCCGGCAAAAATCGACGAAATCCGCGCCGTCACCGATCTGCCGGTGTGGGTGGCGGAAGTCGGCGTTTCGAGTTTCGGCGCCGAAGAAGTGCAGGCCTGGGGTCTCAAGCGCACGGCCGAATTGCTGCGTGGACGGGCGCCGCGCATTCACTGGTACAGCTTGTTCGATCTGCCGCAAGCGTGGGGCGCCACGACGCGCCATCGCGAGGCGGAAGGCTCGTCCTATTACCGCCATTTCTACATGGGCCTGATCCGCGAAGACGGTACGCCCAAACCGGCGCTCGATGTCTATGGCGAACACGCCGGCGCGATCGGCCTCTGCCAATGGTTTCATTTTGACGACCCCCGCCTCGATGCCGCGGTCAAATGGATGCGCCGGCTCGGCGTGCGTCATCTGCGTACCGGCATTTCCTGGGCCGACAGCTTCCGCCCCGGCGCGCTCGATTGGTTCGATCGCCAGATGGCGGCGCTGGCGGAATTCGATGTAACACTGACATTCTGCTTCACGCCGGAGCATCGCGGACTCGCGCCGCATCATACCAGCGCCCCCAAGGAACCGCAGGAATATGCCGACTTCTGTGCTTCTATCCTGCGCCGCTATGGCGACCACATCGCCTGATATTCTGGCGGCGATCGCGCGTGGCGCGCCGTTCGATGGCGACGCGGTGGCGGTGGTTGTGGCGCATCCGGATGACGAAAGCATCGGCTGTGGCGGCCTGCTGCAGCGCATGGCGGGTGCAACGCTGGTGGTCGCCACCGACGGCGCCGCACCCGCCGATGCGGCGGCGTACGGATTTGCCGCGCCGGCCGATTACGCGGCGGCCAGGGCGCGTGAGTTGCGCGCGGCGTTGCGGGATGTCCGTCTTGGGACGCTGATCGAGCTCGGGCTCGCCGACCAAAGCGCGGCGCATCGTTTGGTCGATCTTTCATTGCGCCTCGACGAAATCCTCCGCCTCCGGAAGATCGCCGCGGTCATCACCCATGCCTATGAAGGCGGTCATCCCGACCACGACGCGATCGCCTTCGCGACGCATTGGGCAGGGCGGCGTGCGGGGGCGGATATTCTGGAAATGCCGTTTTACCGCCAGGGCCAGAATGGCCCCAGGTTCCAATCCTTTTCCAGCGATGATGGCGTTGTGACCGTGCGCGTGGCGAAGGCCGAAATGATCGCGGCGCATGCATCCCAGCGGGACGTGTTGGCGCAATTCTCTTTCGAAACGGAACGCTTTCGGCGCGCGCCCGTGTACGATTTCCGTCGTCTGCCTGGCGCACTTTACTACGGCGGCCGCCCATGGGGCCTCACGCCGGAGGAATGGCAGCGCAATGCCGCTGCGGCGCTTGACGCCTTGCCGCCATGATTGTCCTCAGCGTCGCCTATCCGCTGGCGCCGGTCGGGCCCGATGCGGTCGGTGGCGCCGAGCAGGTGTTGTCGGCGCTCGACGCTGCACTGGTTGCGCGCGGACATCGTTCCATCGTTCTCGCTTGTGCGGGGTCGAAGGTTGCCGGTGATCTGATCGCGACTCCGGCGTTTGCGCCTCCGTTAACGGAGGCGGTCAAGCGTGCCGCGGTGGAGGCGCAAATCGCAGCGTTGCACCGCCACCAGGATGACGCCGACATTGTCCACATTCATTCCCTCGACGCCGCGCCGCTCTTGCGGCACGTTACGCGGCCGGCGTTGGTCACGCTGCATTTGCCGCTGTCTTTCTATCCAGCGTTGCCGAAAAACACTTGGTACCAATGCGTTTCGCAGACGCAGCACGATGGTGCGCGAGGCCTGCCGCTGCTCGCGCCGATACCGAACGGCGTCGATCTGGCGCGTTTCGGCGGCTTCGCCAAGCGGCGGTTCGTGCTGTTCCTTGGGCGCATCTGTCCGCAGAAGGGCGTGCATCTCGCGATTGCAGCCGCGAAAAGGTTTCCGCTGGTGATCGCCGGCACGGTGTTCGGTTATCCCGACCACCAAGCCTATTTCGATCGCATGATCCGCCCGCTGCTCGGCAAATCGGTGCGCTTCGTCGGTCCGGTCGGAGGGCGTGCCAAACGCCGGCTGCTGTCGGCGGCGCACGCCTTGCTGCTGCCGACGTTGGTCGATGAAACCAGTTCGCTGGTAGCGCGCGAGGCCGCCGCGTCCGGCACGGCAGTGGTCGCGTTCCGCCGTGGCGCCTTGGCCGAAACCGTGGTGCAGGGAAAGACCGGCTATCTCGTCGACACTGTCGATGCCATGACTGAAGCCGTCAACGCCTCGGCCATCTCGCCGGAAGAGTGCCGTCGCCATGCGGCGGAGCGATTTTCGCTGGATCGGATGATCGAAGGCTATTTTGCGGCTTGGCGCGCGGTTCAGTCCTCGTCATCCTCGTCGCCGTCATCGTCCCCCGCGTCCTCGCCATCGTCGTCGTCATCGTCGTCGTCGTCGGGGTCGCGGTGATCGCCGGTGTTTGCGCCGACGCGCAGCTCGGCCCAGTATGGGATCGTGTCGTGATCGCGTTTTGCCATCATGGCCTCCTTATGACCGGGCTGCCGCCTCGTTCGTGTACAGAACCGCCGGCTCGGCTGACGGTTGCAGGGCCACGGCGCGCCACTTGCGCATGCGGCCGCGGAAGTAGGTGGCCGTCAGCGGCAGACCGGCGGCGAGCAGCGTCGTCGGCTGCCAGCCGAGAAGGTCGCGCGCCAAGGCGATGGATGGGCGCCGGCGTCGTGGATCGTCCTCAGGCAGCGGACGGAACGCGATCTCCGATTTCGATCGCAGCATGTCCTTGATGCGCTGCGCCAGGCTCAGGGTCGAGACCTCTTCCGGGTTGCCGAGATTGATCGGACCGGTGACGCCTTCCGGCGACTCCATCAGCCGGATCAATCCATCAATGAGATCGTCGACGAAGCAGAACGAACGCGTTTGCGAACCGTCGCCATAGACCGTGATCGGGCGGTCCTTCAGGGCCTGCACCACGAAGTTCGAAATGACGCGCCCGTCATCCTCGCGCATGCGCGGGCCATAAGTGTTGAAGATGCGCGCGACCTTTATCGGGTGAGCGGAGCGGCGATGTTCGTCGAACAGCAGGGTTTCGGCGCAGCGCTTGCCTTCGTCATAGCAGGCGCGCGGGCCGGTGCAGCTGACGTGGCCCCAGTCGGTTTCGACCTGCGTCTCCATCAGCGGATCGCCATAGACTTCACTGGTGGAAGCCTGCAGCAGGCGGGCGCCGCGCCGCCGGGCGAGATGCAGCAGGTTGTCGACGCCGACGACATTGACCATCAGCGTGTAGTGCGGATCGGCCTGGTAGTGCTGCGGCGAGGCGGGGCAAGCGAGATTGTAGATCTCGTCCCACGGCTCGCTGGCAGGAAGCGGCGCCATGATCGATTGCTCGATCAGTTGGAACCGCGGATGATCGGCGAGATGGGCTACGTTGGCACGGCTGCCGGTGCGGAAATTGTCGAGGCAGGTCACGGCATGACCACGCGCCAGCAGCGCATCGCACAAATGCGATCCCAGAAACCCGGCCCCGCCGGCCACCAGAACATGCTTCATCCGTCTAACTCCGTGTCGCCCCGTTCCTAAACGTTCAAGACACGGCTCCGGTACCCGCGGTTGCTTTCACTGTTTGCTTGCAGCAATTGCTCGAGTTCCGCCGCGCGATGATCGGCGGTGTGGCGGCTCAACACCATGCGCCGCGCGCTGCCGGCGATGCGGGATCGCTGTGTCGGATTTTGCAGCAAGGCGATGATATCGCCGGCGTCGCGCGCGATCAGGATTTCCTCGCCCGGCTTGAAGAAGCTGTCGAGTCCCGGCCAGTCGTCGCTGATGATCGGCGTGCCGCAAGCCGCGGCCTCGAACAGCCGCACGGAGGGCGACCAGCCGAGACGGCGCATCGCCGCGCGCGTCAGGTTGAGGCAAAAGCGTTGCGCCGAATAGAATGCGGCGTGTTGGTCAGGCGGCAGATGCGCGATGTGCTCGACATTGGCGGGCCACGCAACGGCGGGATATTGCGCCCCGGCCACGACGAATGTAGCGGTCTCCATTGCTCGCGCCGGCTCCATAAGCAGTGTTTCCAAGCCACTTTGGCGATCGGGCGAGTAGGTTCCGAGATAGCCGAGCGTCCAGCGGGTTTCCGTGGCGACCGGTTTGTGCACATCGGGATCGACGGCGCAATAGAGCGGTGCCGGTCGGCGGTTTCCCATTTCCCGCAGCCGTCCCAGGGTCGGTCCGCCGCCGAACGACAGATAAAGCGGATAACGCGCCACAAGCTCCGCGTTAATGTAGGCGCAGTCGCCGCGCTCCAGCGCCGCCAGTGTTTCGGGCGTGTCGATATCGTAGAAGGCCACCCGGCTTCCGGCCGTTGCCAGCGCGAAATCGCCGACGGCGATGCCATCGGGCACGTAGGAACCGACGATCACCGCATCGGCTTCGCGCAACACCGGTGCATAGCGCTTGAGATCGTCGAGGCTGTTGTAGAAGGCGAGCCGGCAATAGGCGGGATGGACGAGATCGCGATGCTCGGCGTACCACGGCGCATTGCGTTCGAGAAACACAAGATCGTGGCCACGCCGCGCCAGCGCCTTCAACAACGCGCGATAGGTGGTGGCGTGGCCGTTGCCCCACGACGATGACAGCGACAGGCCGATGAAAACGAAGCGCGCCATCAGATCGCCGCCCTCCAGCCTTCCGCAAGAACGGCATCGAAATCCGCGGCGCGCCGGGCATAGGTGTGTTCGGCGAGAATGCGCCGTCGGGCCGCGGTACCGATGGCGCGGGCGCGGTCGTCCGTCAGTCCGCTGAGGATATCGGCGACGGCGTCGCCGCTGTCTGCAAGCAGCACTTCCGTACCGGGCTCGAGAAACGCGTCGATGCCGTCCCACGCATCGGTGATGATGCAGGCGCCGGCGCCCGCGGCCTCGAAAATGCGGGTCGGCGGCGAGGCGCCATAGCGGGCCATGCTGTCGCGATTGATATTGAGCACGGCCCGCGCGCTGCAATTGATGGCATTGTGATCGCGCGTGTAGACATGGCCGAGTTTCTTGACGTTGGCGGGCGCGCTCTTCTCGGCCCAGCCATTGCCGCCGATCAGGAATCGCTTGTCGGGCAGCGTTGCGGCGGGCTTGAAGAAGAATTCGTCGACCCGCGTCTCGCGGTCGGGCAGGCGATTGCCGATGAAGGAAAGGTCGGCGGCGAAATGTGGCTCCGGTGTCACCGGATGATGGGTGTCGGGATCAAGCGCGTTGTAGATCGGCACGCACAGCCCGGCACCGAAACCGCGATAGGCGTTCACCACCGCTTCGCCGCCGCCATAGGTCAGCACCGCATCGTAGCGCGGTACCAAGGCGCGGAACGGATCGGTGGGATTGGCGGTCATGCGATCAAGCGTGGCGGGCGCATCGACGTCCCAGAACAGAATACTCTGGCCGGGGCGGCGCAGCGCCAGAACGCCGGCTTCGAGGTCTTCGTCGAGAACGCCGACGCCGCTGAACTTGACGATGACATCGGCTTCGCGCGCCTCGTTGAGCGCATGATGCATGCCGTCGAGGGTCGGCGGAAACACCACCACCCGCGTCCATTCGGGATCGGCGATGTCGCGATGGCCCTGACGGTCGAAGGCATCGGGTTCGAAGAACGTATTGACATGCCCGCGCGCGGCCAGCGCCTTCAACAGGCCGCGATAGTAGGTGGCGGCGCCGTTCCAATAGGCCGAAACCACGCTCGAACCGAAGAAGGCTAGGCGCATTGGCGGCTCCGCTGCTCGGCGCCGCAGATTTGCAGAAGCTGCTCGGCGCGGTGATCGGTGGTGTGGCGGTTGCGGATGGCGCGGAGGCCGCGCGCGATCATGTCGTCGCGCAGCGCCCGATCGTTGAGCACGGTGCGAAGGGCGGTGCGCATCTGCTCGCCATCGCGTGCCATCAGCCAGCAGCCGTCGGGAAACAGCCGCTCGCTGTCGTGCCAAGGCGCCGAGAGCAGCGGGATGCCGCACGCCAGCGCCTCGAACACGCGGATCGTGGGAATGCCGGGGAGGGCGCGTGCGTAAGGCCCGCGCGGCACATGCATGGTGGCGCGATGGCCGGCGAATACATCGGGCACGCGGTGATTGGCGAGCCAGCCGCGATAGGAAATGCTGCACCGCTTCAAGGCCGCCAGCGCCGTCGCCGGATAGCGCACGCCGTAAACCGACGTCGTCAGGTCGCGCGCCGGCTCGACCAGGAATTCGGCGAGTTCGGCACTGCGTTCCTCGTCGCCCCAATTGCCGATCCACACCAGGTCGCGCTTGGCGCCGGAAAATGCGCGCGGAAAGAAAGTTCTGATGTCGGCCGCCTCGTGGAAGGTGAACACGCGTCGGGCCCAGCCGCGACGGCGATAGACCTCGGCCACCGCTTCGCCGAACGCCAGCACGCCATCGTAACGCTCGATCTCGGACCACAACGCCGCATCCGGATCGGTGACGGTGCGATGATGGGTGTCGTGGAACAGCAGCGTGAACGTGCGCGGCAGCTTGCCGATCCTGGCGATCCAGTCGGCGTCGTTCCATTCGTGCATGATGACGACGTCGGCATCGCCGATCAGCTCGGCTGGATCGTCTGTCGCGGTATAAGTGCGGCGTTTAATGTCGGGAAATGTGGCTGCGAAGCCGCCGAGGGCCTCGGCGCCATGATCGGACAGGAGATTGGTTTCGCTCCAGTTTCCGCGGGGTTCGAAGAAGGTGACGGTATGGCCCTTGGCCTGCAGCGACCGCGCTAAACCGCGAAGGAAATGGGCGTTGCCGTTGTTCCAGCACGACGCGATCGCATGCACGAACCAGACGAATTTCATGCCGCCACCTTCAGTGCCGAGGTGCGGTAGAGGTCGAGATAGGCCGCGCCCATCGCTGCGGCGGAATAGGACAGTGCCCGTTCCCGCGCCCGAACGCCGTCGGAGGCGGCCAGTTGCGGCATATCCGTCAGCATACGGATGGCGCGGCGCAGCCCCGGTGCGTCGTCGGGATCGACGAAGGTGGCGACCCCATCCCACAACTCGCGATAGGTCGGAATGTCGGCAAGCACCAGCGCGCAGCCCGACAGTGCCGCCTCCAGGGCGGAAAGTCCGAACGGCTCGTAGCGTGATGGTGACGCGAAAATGGCCGCTTCCGCCATCCAGCGTTGGGTTTCGGCGGCGCTGAGTTGGCCGAGCGCCGCCAGACCGCTGGTATCGAACGCGGCGCCGTCGGGACCGATGCGTTCGCCGGCGACGATGATTGGGGTGTCGATGTCATCGGCGATGCGCGCCAGCAGCGCGATGTTCTTGGCTTCGTCCCACAGGCGGCCGGCCGCGAACACGATGCGGCGCTTGACGCCGGGTTTGAAGCCGCTGCGGCCGTTGTGGATCACGCTGGCGTGGGCAGCGTTGCCGTGTGCGGCTTGGAAATCGGCGAGAAACGCGGCGGTCGGTGCCACCAGCATATTCGCGCGCGCTACTGCTTCGCGCAGCCAGCCATTGTAGCGCGACCATTCCGGCGGCAGCGGCGTGCCGCGGCAGGCCTGCCACCACGTTGCAACGCAGGAATGCGCCACCATCACCACCGGCACGTTGAAGTCGAGCTGCGCGTGCCAGAAATTGTTGAGGTGAATGATGTCCGGCTTCAGAGCGGCGGCGAGGGCAAGAAATTGTTCGCCGGACCGCGCCAGATCGGCGTCGCAATCCTGCATCCATTCGGTGCGCCACGACGTCGGGATGAATTCGACGTTGGCAAGGCGCGCGGCCTCGTCAATCTGGCCGGCATCGGGCAAGCGCCCCAGGCTCATCAGCGTCACGTCGACATCGGCGCGGCCGAGAACGGCGCACAGCTCCATCGTGTAGGTCCACACGCCGCCGAGCGTGTCGGTCGTCATCAGCACGCGCATGGGGCATGCTCCAAGGCGGCAAGCGGCAGCGGGCGCTGGTCCTGGATATCGCTGAAGGCGCCGTAATGGTCGAGGTAATACGAAACGGCGCGCTCCCACGCGGCATCGTCGGGCCGGCCCCACAAGCGGCGATAATCGGGCGACCCGGGATAGGGAAACAGCGGCACCGGATCGTTGGCCCAAACGCCGGCATCAAGCAGGGCACTGCGCCACTGTTCCACCATCGCGTCGTCATCCAGCGGGGTTTCGATCAGATTGGCTTGCACGAACGGAATATGCCGGCGTGCCAGGATCAGCCGGTCGCGCAATTCGTCGGTGGAGAGCTTGCAACGCTTGTCGAGCGCCTCACGGCCTTCGCGCGTCAGGCTTTCGACGCCGCATTCGGCCGACACGCATCCCGCGGCGCCCAGCAGCGCGATCATTTCCGGCTTCCACAGATCGATGCGCGTTTGCATGCCGAAGCGGATGTCGATCTCCTGCAACCCCTGCAGCAACGCCGCATTGGGCAGGAAGATTTCGTCGATGAAATAGATGTATTCCACGCCTTGCCGCGCCAGCCGCTCGACTTCGGCGAGCACCGCGGCCGGATCGCGGCGGCGATAGGCATCGCGATAGTTTTCCTTGGCGCAAAAACTGCAGTTGTAAGGACAGCCGCGCGAAGCTTCCACTTCGGCGCCGGGGCCGGAAGGCGGCGCGTCGAAGCGATGGTGATGATGGTGGTGATGCGCGATGACCTCATCGTCCCACACGAGGGCCGGGGCGTCGATGAATCGTGCCGCCCGCGGTCCGCCGTGAACGATGCCGTCGCGCGTCACGGTGCCCGCAATGTCGGTCTCGCCGGCCGCGATGGCGACCAGCGTTTCCTCGCATTCGCCCATCACACCGATATCGACGGCGAGTTTCTGCATCACCGCGCGCGGCGTGGTGGAAACGTGCGGACCGACCACCACCTTCCGTCCGCCGATGCCGTCAAGGGCGGCGAGCGTTTCCTGCGGCACGCGCAATTCCGGCGGCGCACATCGCCAGAACAGGTAGGACGGCGCCGTCGTCACCACGGTCATGTCGGCGCCCTTCACCGCGGAGGCGACATCGCCGAGGCCAAGCCCGAATAGCTGCGCGTCGATGATGTCCACGGCATGTCCCGCTGCGGTCAGCAGCGCCTTGGCATAACCGAACTCGAGCGGCAAATGCGGTTCGCGACAGCCGAAATAGATGCTGTGCGCGAACGACCACGGCGGATTGACCAGCGCGATCTTCATGCCGAGCGCCTCGCGCGCTCGCTTTGCGCGATGCCTTCGTCTTCGAGCCATGCTTTCAGGCGCAGCAATCCGTGCTCCACCGAAACGGTCGGCGTCCATCCGCTCGCCGCTTCCAGGGCGCGTGTGTCGGAGACGTACCAAGCCTGGTCGCCGGGCCGCCAATTGTCGAACGTGTGCGGCACGCCCACGCCGGTCATGGCTTCGATCTGGCCGATCAGATCGATCAGGCTGATGGCATTGCCTGGTCCGCCGCCGAGGTTGAAGGCGCGTCCGGCGAAATCGTCCGGCCGGTCGAGCGCCATCAGCCAGGCACGCACCGCATCGTCGACATAGAGCACATCGCGCATCTGGCAGCCGTCGCCATAGATGGTCAGCGGTTTGCCGGTCAACGCCGAAATCAGGAAATGCGCCACCCAGCCTTGATCCTCGTGACCGTATTGATGCGGCCCATAAAGGCAACTCATGCGAAACACCGTCGATTTCAGCCCATAAACACGGGCGTAATCGAGCACGTACTGATCCGCGGCACCTTTCGAACAGCCGTAAGGACTGCAGAACGACAGCGGCGTGCGTTCGTCGACTCCGAAATGCAACTTGCGGTCCGCCGGCATATGGCGGGCACCATCCAGCACCAATTCGTGAAAATCGAGCAGCTTGCCATAGACCTTGTTGGTCGACGCGAACACCACGCTCGCGTCGGGCGCGTGACGGCGCACCGCTTCCAGCACGTTGAGGGTGCCGCGGGCGTTGATGTCGAAATCCTCCAGCGGATCGACGAGGCTGGTGGTGACCGCGACCTGCGCCGCCAGATGCAGCACCGCGCGCGCACCCTCGACGGCCGCAGCAACAGCCTCGACGTCACGTACATCGGCGATCTTGACACGCACCAGGTCG
>NZ_JBWZET010000303.1:0-21990 GCF_056722145.1 Rhizomicrobium sp.
GTCCGCTACAGACCACCATGCCGCTGACCTGCTCGCCCGAGCAATGCCTGGAGCATTTCGCCCCGCCGCTCCATCATGAGCGCGAGGCGGCGCGATAGACCAACGAACGCCGGACGACGCCGACCTCGATCATCTGCCGCAGACGGCGGCAGGATGAATTTCGCCGCACATTTGGCGCGCAACTACGCTCTGGCTACGCCACCCTGCATTGCCCAAGGTGCCAACCAAGGAACCCCGGCAAGAAGCCAATTATCTATAGCGCGAAGTAGATCAAACCACGAAACCAGCTCAATCCGCCAAAGGCGATCATCGCGATGATATGCTCGAAGGCGAGTTCAACCAGAATCGGGACCTGGCTCGCCATGCCTCGTCGACCTTATTTTGCGGGCCGCTCTTTGACCGAGGGATCGTGGATGCAACTTATCGAGCCCACCGTATTGGAACCGTATTCGACGTTGCCCGCTGGTGCCGGATTGTGATGCACAACCATCGGCGAATAGATGTAGCAGATCGTGCCATCCACCGGATCGCGCCAGCGCTGGATAACCGTGCCCTGCAAGGGGCCCGCAAACTGCCCCTGTAATTCCATCGGCGGAAATTGCGGCGGTTGCGGTTGATTTTGGCTTTGTGCCATGGAGCTCGATGCGTCGCTGTCCGAACGCAGCAGCGACCGCCCGCCATAACGCACCACCAAAAGCATAACGACAGCCACAACGATCGCCGTCGCGACGACCGCCGCAATAATCCGATTCATCACCCAGTTACCCTAGACTGCACAGTCATAATTAGAATTCCAAGGAAAGGCCGACGCGGCCCACCTTCTCTTTGAAGTCCGAAGATGCGCCGAAGCTGCCGCTCAGCACAACCGGATTATTGGAGAGGTCCCAGCGATGAGCAAGACCAAGTCCGAGGCCAACCATGCCGTTATAATACGATGTATTGGCATTGAGGGTTGTCTTGCCAGGAGCGGAGGGCGTGGTCGGAGAGGCCATCGCAGTGGCCGCCGCGATGCTGGCGCTCAACTGGTTGAGGTTGACGGCGTCGGTGCCGAGGGTTCCGCGAGCGACGTTGGTGATGCGCCGCTCATGCCCGACTGAACCGACCGACACGGTGTTGGGTGCGTCCGCGATCGAACCATAACCCAGGGCCACCGCCCCGTCGTACGTCGCCGTTGCACCCCTTCCGATCGCCGTCGCATTGTTGCCACTTGCGGTAGCGCCGTAGCCATAGGCCGAACCGCCGTTGGTCGCCGACGCGTTGTAGCCGACCGCCGTCGATCCAGTCGTGCCGCTCGCCTGGGCGCCCTGGCCCATCGCGACGCCGCCAACCGACGAGGATATTGATCCCTGGCCGATCGCGACCGATCCGGTCTGGTTGGCCTGCGAACCATCACCTATGGCAACGCTGCTGGCGCCGTAACCACGGGCGCCGTAGCCCATCGCAACAGCCCTGGTGGCGAAAGCCTGTGAATACGAACCGGTCGCTGTCGCACCATCCGCCGAGGCGACGCTGCCGTAGCCGTAGGCCACAGTTTCCGCACCGGAGGCGTAGGCGTTATGGCCGACGGCCGTGGCGTTCAACGCCGTGGCTTGGGCGGACGAACCGATCGCGGTTGAATAACCAGCATTGGCCAGAGCGCTGTCACCCATCGCCACGCTGCTCATACCGCTCGCCGCAGCATTGTAGCCATTCGCGACCGCATTGCTGCCCGATGCCAAGCTCAAATAACCGGCAGCATATGAGCTGAGGCCCGATGCTCTGCTCTTGGCGCCGACCGCAGCACTGTTGGCGCCGCTGGCCGCAGCGAGCTGGCCTATGGCGCTGCTATAATTGCCAGCCGCCAGCGCGCTATCGCCGTAGGCGGAGCTGCTCAACCCTGTCGCCGTGGCCGAGTAGCCTGTTGCTGTCGCGTTGGTGTTGGATGCGGCCGCCTGCGCGCCCACGGCCGAACTGTTGGTTCCCGTCGCAGAGCTGCCATAACCATACGACGCAGCACCAGCGCTGGTCGCCACAGCGTTATGTCCGCCGGCCGTTGCATTGGTTGCTGTTGCATTGCTGCCCGCCCCCCAAGCCACGGCGTAATCGGCGCTGGCAAGGGCGGCGTCGCCGCCCGCGAGGCTGCTGGCGCCGCTGGCCGTGCTACCGGCGGCAAACGCACCCGATTTCGCGCCGCTCGCGGTGCTGGACGAACCCGATGCGGTTGCCAAAGCGCCCGATGCCAGGGCGTGATCACCCATGGCCAAGCTGTTGGCCCCAGTCGAATAAGTGTCGTAGCCGAACGCTGCCGACATTTGGCCGCTCGCCTTGCTCGCCGCGCCTACGGCCATCGCTTGAGCACCGGTGGCCAGAGCACTGTCGCCTTCCGCAATGCTACTCACGCCGGTGGCATCGGCATTGGCACCTGACGCCACACTGTTGGCGCCATGCGCATAAGCATTGACCCCGAAGGCAGATGCATTGGTCGCATCGGCAACACTATAGGTGCCAACGGCAGTCGCATAGGTCGCTGTCGCTGTCGCAAACTTGCCCACCGCAGCACTGTCCATGCCCGTCGCAACGGTGTTGTCACCAAGAGCCGAACCGGCGTTTGACGCGAGCGAATAAGCACCCACCGCAACCGAGCCCGTGGCCAGCGAACCAGTGCCGATCGCGATCGCATTGGTTCCGGTCGAGCTCGACGATAAGCCGATGGCGATTGCGCCCGCGGCTGTCGCTTGCGATGTGTCGCCGATGGCCAAGCTGCTAAGGCCTGTTGCCGCCGCCGCAATACCGTACGCGCTGCTGCGGTCGCCGGTCGCTGCGGCAGTCGTGCCGACCGCCGTCGCACCGACGCCCGAAGCTAGAGAGGTATCGCCGACAGCTGTGGCCGATGCGTTGAGCGCAGCAGCCGATACGCCAATCGCCGTCGAGTTTGCTCCCTGGGCCACGCTGGCGGCACCAAAGGCCGAAGACGAAAGCCCCGAGGCACTGCTCAGCGTGCCATAGGCTGCGCTGGCGGAGCCCGACGCATTGCTAAGCGCGCCATAGGCTGCGCTGGCAGAGCCCGACGCAACACTCAGGTAACCGCCAGCCGAACTGGCAACACCACTCGCTGACGACTGATCCCCAAGCGCAAGGCTCGACAGACCTGAAGCCGTGCTGTGGGTGCCAAAGGCCGAACTGCTTGCGGCACTGGCACTCGCAAAAGTGCCAACCGCCGTCGCCTGGATTGCTGCAGCGGCGGAGTCAGCGCCAAAAGCTGACGCTTGTACTCCGGACGCCACCGCCAACATGCCGAAGGCCGCGCTGTTGGTTCCGGACGCGGAGGCAGATGCACCGATCGCGGCAGATGCCAGTCCGCTGGCACTCGCGTCATAGCCGGTGGCGATCGCGTAATTGCCGGTGGCCGAGGCGTTTGCCGCCTGTGCGATGCTGGCGGTGCCAGATGCCAGGGTGTTGAAGCCGTTCGCCGTCGACATGACGCCGGTCGCGTGGCTGGCATCACCATAGGCCGAGGCTTGGTCGGCGCTGGCGAGGGACAATTCACCCGACGCGATGGCAGAAGTGCCGCTCGCCAGTGATCCTTTACCCAGCGCAATCGAGCTGGTGCCGCTGGCGATGGAATTGGTGCCGATCGCCGTCGCGTTGGCTGCGCTGGCGCCAGCGGTATCGCCAATGGCGATGCTGCTGATGCCGGTGGCCGACGACACGGTACCAAGCGCCAAGCTATCGGTGCCGGACGCGGAGGCAGATGCACCGATCGCGGCAGATGCCAGTCCGCTGGCACTCGCGTCATAGCCAGTAGCGATCGCGTAATTGCCGGTGGCCGAGGCGTTTGCCGCCTGTGCGATGCTGGCGGTGCCAGATGCCAGAGTGTTGAAGCCATTGGCCGTCGACATGACGCCGGTCGCGTGGCTGGCATCACCATAGGCCGAGGCTTGGTCGGCGCTGGCGAGGGCCAATTCGCCCGACGCGATGGCGGAAGCGCCGCTCGCCAGAGAACCTTCACCCAGCGCAACCGAGCCGGTGCCGCTGGCGGTGGAATTGGTGCCGATCGCCGTCGCCCCCAAAGCGTCGGCGACAGCATAATTGCCGAAAGCGGACGTGTTGAGCGCGTCAGCGCGGGCAAAATCGCCGATCGCAGCTGAATTCGCAGCAGATGCAACGCTGCTTGTGCCGATTGCCGTGGCATTGGCCGCGCTGGCGCTCGCGGTGTCACCAATCGCGGTACTGCTGGCGCCGGTCGCCGATGAGACCGTTCCAAGCGCCAAGCTATCGGAGCCGGAAGCAGTATTGCCCAAACCCAGTGCGACGCTACTGTTGCCGCTGGCGCGGTTCTGCGCGCCGATGCCGAACGCGAACGTGCCTGACGCGATATTGTTGCTGCCGAGCCCAATGCTGCCAGTACCGCTAGCATTGTTGCTGAAGCCGCCTGAGAAGGCATAACTGCCGGAGGCTAGATTGTCGGCGCCGATTGCGGTGCTGGAAGCACCGGAGGCGGAGTTTGATGCGCCCGCAGCAAGGCTGTTCGTGCCGGACGCAAGATCAGCCGCACCGAGCGCGGTGCTGCCCGTAGCACTTGCAGCGCTGGCGTAGCCGCTGGCCAATGAGAAATCGCCAGTCGCGGCGGCGCTGTCGCCGTACGCCGCACTGCTGATGCCGGTAGCGGTCGCGGTTTGACCGATGGCCGTACTGTTGGCGCCACTCGCCGTGACGAGATCGCCGAACGCGATGCTGTTGAGGCCAGACGCCGTCGAACCGACACCGATTGCCGACGAATGAAGGCCGGAGGCCGTGTCGTTGGTACCCAAGGCGATTGCGTTTTCCGCCAGTGATTGGTTCGAGTCACCGATCGCAATAGCGTCGAGCTGATCGGCCAAGTTGTTGAAGCCTTGCGCGATGCTGTTGGCGCCGTTGGTGGTGTTGAACATCCCTACCGCAATGCTGTTGAGCGCGTTGGAGGCGTTCTGGGTGCCGAGCGCGATGCTGTTGTCGCCGTTGGTCTGGTTCAGCACGCCCTGCGCAATCGAATTGGCGCCGCGCGCAATGTTGCTGTCGCCGAGCGCCGTCGACGAAACGCCGAGTGCTTGGTTGCCCGCGCCTAGTGCGATCGTGTCATAGGCATCGGCGAGGTTCTTGAAGCCCGTAGCGATCGCATCGAACCCGTTGGCGGTATTCTCGGTACCCTGTGCAATGCTATGGACGCCATTGGCGGCGTTGTCAGTACCGAGCGCGATGGCATCAAGTGCATCAGCAGTGTTGCGCGTGCCTTGCGCGAGGGCGTTGTCGCCCGACGCCACGTTCGACGTGCCAAGCGCAACAGCATTCACGCCGCTCGCCAGGTTGTCATAGCCCTGCGCGATCGCGTTGGTGTTGGTCGCCTGATTGTTGGTCCCGAGTGCGATCGAGTAATCGCCGCTGGCCAGATTGTTGGTGCCTTGGGCGACACTGTTGATCCCGGAGGCGGTATTGTCGGTACCTAGCGCAATCGCATTCACGCCGCTGGCCAGGTTGTCATAGCCCTGGGCAATCGTGTTGGTGTTGGTCGCCTGATTGTTGGTTCCGAGTGCGATCGAGTAATCGCCGCTGGCCAAATTGTTGGTGCCTTGGGCGACACTGCTGATCCCGCTCGACGTATTGCCAGTGCCTAGCGCAATGGAGTTGTTGCCACTGGACGCATTGTTTGTGCCTTGGGCAATACTGTTGATGCCGTCCGACACGTTGCTAACGCCCAGCGCTACCGAGTTGAGACCGTTGGACGTATTGCCCGCACCCTGCGCAATGGAACTGTCGCCGTTCGACGTATTGGTGTCGCCGAACGCAATGGAACTGTTGCCGACCGCCGTGTTATCGTGACCGATGGCTGTGCTGGCAGTGCCGCTGGCGATGTTAGGATCGCCAAGCGCGACGCTGTAATCCCCCGTCGCCTGCGAACCGGTGCCGGCCGCAAAACCGTTGCTGCCAGACGCCACGGTATTCAGGCCGATCGCAATAGACTGCAGGCCCGAGGCGGCTGCGTTCTGTCCCAGTGCCGTGCTGGCACCGTTCGAGGCGGCAGCGGCATCGCCAATGGCAATGGCCTCGGCGTTTTTTGCATCGGCAGTCAGACCAAAGCTGACCGAACCGCTGCCCGACGCGTTTGCGCTGTTGCCGATGGCGATAGCATTGACATCGTCAGTCGTGGCAAGGGTTGAGCCGTCAGACGCGCCGCTCACGCCGGCGCCAGACAAGGCGCCGCCGCCGAGGGTGATACCGGCCTGATAGCTTACGCCGTCGGGATTGCCGAGGTTGATGGCCCCGCCGTCGGCCGCTACACCCTGGCCGACGTTTACATTGGCGTCCGCGTTCACCGTGCCGGCGAATTCGGCATCGCAACTCGGCAGAGTCGACGTGTAATCGGTGATCGCCTGGGCATCATCGGTAAGATTTTGCGCCGTTTGGGCTTCGATGGCGCCATCAAGACCGGTCGCAGTACCAACCACGTTTAGTGCCAGCCCAGCATCCAAAACGCCCGACGCGACACCGGCCGCAATCAGTTGCGCGCCCGCCTCGGCCAGACCAGGGGCAGCTCCGCCAGCATCCAACGGAACGGCCACGCCTACCGAGGCTTCCACCAAACCGCCGCCAGCAGCGGTGAACTCTTCAGTATCTTGCGTTGCAGCAGCGATATCGAGAGCCAGATTGCCGACTGCCGCCGTGGCACCGATAATGCCATCAGCAGCAGCAATATCATTGTGCGAGTTCGATGAGTCCGCCAAGCTATTGAGCTTGTTCGTGTACTGGTCGGCGCAACCGCCTTGGCCCACACCGTTATGGTCGCTCAGGCCGTAGGTGGACTGCTGTGCGTTGCTCGCTGCCAGCGCCCCATTGGCCGTAGGCGTGGTCGTCGAAATATTGGCCGCCAGCGCCGGTCGGGCCAACGGATAAGCCAGCATGAAGGCTCCGACCAGTGTCGTCGCCAGCAAGCGCGAGGCGAAGCTCCTTTGGCTCGCACTCCGCGGCCGGTTAACGATAGCCAGCGTATTGGCGCGGAATTCGACTGCGTTTGAGTTCTCACCCATCACTGCCCCCAATTATCTTCGAGCGCGTCGGCGCTCCCAAAAAAAGACCAACGACCGCGCCACTCACTGACCGCCGCTGGTATGCCGTTCGGCGGCTTTCAACATGGCATCGTAGGCTCTGGCAAAGCCTTTCAACGAGAAAATCAGTGAAACAGGCTTGCCGCCGTCGGCAACAACGTCGAGGCTGCCCTTCTGATCACTATTGGCTCTCAGCGCCGCGATAAAGTCAGGCGCTGCGATCGCCTCAACAAAGCAGCCATTGCGGTCGCAACGCCGAACTTCAAACGGCGATGACCGATAAGCCCCGGCAACCACCGTGACGCCTTTTGGGACGGCGATGCCGAGCGGAACTGCGATTTGTATGAAACTGGACTGGCGCACCGGTGCGTACGCGATCGACACCGTGACGATGCGACGGCCAGTCGCCTTTTGGTAAGCCCCAAACAGAGCATCGCACGGAGAAACCGATTTCACGGCAAAGCAACGAACCTGCCAATCATCGAAACGATCCAGTTCAGGCGCACCAGCGGCGAAACATGCGCGCGACAACAATACCGCGGCTGTGAACATCACCAAGGTATGAAGGAAAAACCTCACCACAGTACCCTCCGGATCCAGGAATGGCGTTTGGATTCGGCGTCACGCATTGCCGAGACTGCCTGCGAATAGCCCGTGTCCGACATCTTGCGGACGATCGGCCGCCCGCTGAGATCAGCGAAGGAAATGTCAATTTCGTGGGACCGGAGCACCGAGCGGTAGAGGTCGGCTGCGGGTCTTATGGTGGTCACACACCCCGCGTCGTTGCAGGTTCGGTAGGGGTAAGGCTTAAATTCGCTGCTGCCGATCTTCAGGCCGAGGCCCTTCGGCAGCAGGACGTTATGCGGCACCAGGACGTCGATACTCGGATCCTTCTCGTCAGCGGAGACGGTCACGCGAACGACGGACGATCCCGTCTTGGGATCGATCAAGTCCTGCGATGCGTTGCAATTCTTGTCAGCCTGGGCTCGCGCCGGGCAAGTCACGCGCCAATCGCCAAAGACGACGATCGAGGCGCCTTCCGCCACCGGGTTCACCAGACCGCGCGCGATCCACCCCGCGAGCAGGGTGGCCACGGCCAGAGTGGCGGCCAAACGCACCGGAACTATGCGAGGAATACTGATCATTTTTCGCCGCGAATAGTCTTGAACGTCGCCTCGATCAGATCCCTGGCGCCGACACGATATAGCGATGCCATGAACTCGATTGTCAGCAGTGCCGGGCCAATTGCCTGCCACTTGCAGTCGATGAATTTTGGATTGTGCAGTGTCGTTGGAATTAGCGACGAGAACACGATCGCACAGCGCTCGAACGTGCAATCATAAAAGGAGGAACCGTCGAGATGAACGGTGACGTCGGAGAATGTCTGGTTTTTGGCAATCATGTCTGTCTCTGCTGAGGTGCTTGCGGAAAAATGCGAAATGACAGTTCCGAAGCCGAGCCCATTCCCGGCTCCGGAACATTTCTGATTACCACTTGTAGCGAAGGCCGCCGCTGGCCTGGACTTCGGTGAACTGGTTGTTGAACTTGGCGCTAGAGCTGATGAAGCCCGACCAGCCACCCCAGGACGAGCCTGACAGGTTCAAGCTGCCACCAACTTCGCCAAAGCCCTTTTCACGGCTGTTGTCGTCGAACGATAGCGCCGGACCTGCCGACGTCAGTGTCATGTTGGTGTGCGTAACGAACTCGTCCCAATAACGTCCCGTCAGCGACGCCGTCAGGACAGAGCCGCCTTGGTCTGAGAGAACGCCGCCAAGACGTGCACCGATCGCACCACGCACCGAGTCACCGTCGGTGAATTTCGCCGTTGTCCCCAAGACCGAAAACTGGTCAACGCCGGCATCCAGATAGGAAATTGACACGATTGGTTCGAAGAATGACTTGGCATTGTCGCTGAGTGCGAAGTGGAATCCGGCGTTGGATATCACGCCCCATGTATCGGCATTGCCCTTTGGTGCGGCGTAGCCGAACGGCGATAGCGTGTTGAACTTGTAGTCCACGCTGAGCAGATCGCCCTTCAACATCACGTCGAGGAAGAATTTGCCGACGTAGTAGTCCGCCGAGCCGTGCAGCGTCACGCCGCTGTACCCGAAGGAATTGCCCGAGGATTTGAAGTCGAGGTCGGAACTGACATAGCCGGCGCCTGCGCCCACGACCAACTGATCGCCGTCGGCGAGAAGGTTATGGGTTGCTCGATCAACGCCGACCTGCACCGCAAGCAAGTCCTGGTTGAAGCTTGTATCCACCGGTACAATCGAACTCGCAGCGGAAACGTAGGAACCGAAGCCGTGGAGCGGATTAGTGCGTTCGGTCCAGCTGCCGGTCACCTTCATCCAGAAATTGGGCGCGCTGGTGGTGTTGCCATAAGCCCAATCATTGCGCACTTCCTGCTGACGTTCGGTGACGGCCTGGCTGCTTTCGTACCAGACATTCTGCGCGCCCGTCGCCGCCAGACCCAGTTCGAAGACTTCAACGTCCGGCAGGCCATAGAGGCGATATTCGGAAGAGTTCGGGCCTGTCAGACCATCAGATGTCGCTTCGGCATGCGTTGATTGCAGCAGAGGATAGAACCAGAAGCCCTTCTTGATGGCCCCCATCGGACCGCGCGAGGCCTGCAGCACAGCCGTATTGGGAGCGGCCGTGAGACCTCCGAGCACGAAGGCGTTGGAGCTCGTGCCATTCACCGCCGCCAGTGTGATACCGACCGGGTTGTAAGCGCCCGAAGCGGTGTTGGTGTCGTTGACGAGGATGCTTGTCGAACCGGTGGCGGTGCCGCTGATGACCAGACGGTCGGACGGTACGCTGGTGCCCGTCGAGCTGGCGGAACCGACGAAAGTATCGAGGCCAAGGCGAGCGCCACTACCGCCGGCGTAGTTGTAGGTCGCGCCCGGAGTGTAGGTGTTATTCACCGCGGTCGCGTTCAGCGTCACCTGGTCGGTGGTCGCTGCACCGGATGTACGCAGATTGATCAGGCCAACGGCGTTGGTGAAGCTCGAGGTCGAGTTGCCGACGAACGCCGCCGAACCGTGCACATTGACCGTGCCGGAGTTGGTGACGGTCTGGCCGCCGCCGGAAGCACTAAAGGTCGTTACATCGGCCGCACCGTAGAGACCGGCGTTGATGATGCCGCCGTTGACGATGGTGTTAAGCCCGGTGAAGTTGGTTGTGGCGGCCGCCAGCGCGTTGCCGGCGTTGAGCGTACCGGAGTTGGTCAGCGCGTTGGAACCGCTGGTGCCGAACGCCGCACCTACCGTTGCGCCGTTGTCGCGAACGTTCCAGGTGCCCGAGTTGGCGAGCGAGTTGGTCTGGTTCGAGAGCGCGATTTCGCCGTTCAACGTCCCGGCGTTGCTGATGACAAACACGCCAGTGGTCGCAGGCGTGTAGATCGCCATATCCGCCGCGCGGTTGTTGGCCGTCGTGTTCGCCGATGAGATAACGCCGGCCGCGTTGTTGGTGATCGTGATCGTCTTCGTACCCGTCGCCGACACGTAGATCACCGGGTTCGCAAGTGTCCCGGCGCCCGTGATCGTACCGGAGTTGGCGATCCCGATCGTGCCGGTGCCGGATTGGACCAACTTGGCCGCCATCGCCGTAGTGCCGCCGGAGATGGTGGCGCCAGGCGCGACAGTAAGAGCCAAATTGCCGACGCCGGTCGCTACTTCGTTGACCGCCGCATAACCCACGCCGACCGCCGAGGTGGTACCACCGTTGACGGTTACCAGCGTGTTGCCGTTCACCGCCGATGTCGCGATGCCGTTCAACGCCGTACCCGTGACGTTGTTGGCGGCAGTGATGCCGATGGCGCCGGCGCCCGTCGTCAGCGCGGAGATGCCAGTGCCGCCGCCACTAACCGTGCCGGCCGTGTTAATGGTGATATTGCCGCCCGCCGCTTGCGCTTTGATGCCGTAGCGCGTCGCGCCGGTTCCCGCTGCCACGTTGCCGACGCCGGTAATGATGACATTGCCGGTGCCGACAGTCACGGCGTCAATACCGTCCAGACCGCCCGCCGCAACAGTGACCGTTCCGCTGCGAGTAATATCGATGTTGGAGGCATTGGAAGCGTTGGTGATGCTGGCCGTGATGCCGACGCCCGTCGTGGCGCTGGTATTGCCCGCACCGCCGATCAGAATACCATCCTGACCGGCCACCGGACCCAATCCAGCCGCGTTGGCAGCAATGCCGCCACCCGACGTACCGGCATACGTGCCGGAACCCGTGATGGTCAGCTTGCCAAGCCCCAAGGATACTGAATACGCGGCCCAACTTCCGGAAACAGTTTGCGCATTGTTGGTGACAACCGTGCCACCATCCACTGCCGACGTATTGATGCCAGGTCCGCTGGCGTTGGTTGCCGTGATATTCCCCGCGGCGCCTGAAGCCGTCGTTACGGTCACAGTCCCGGTACCACCCGTCCCCGCCTGGATGCCACCACCGGAGACAACCGTGCCCGCTGGCGTCACCGAAACATTGCCGACCGTGGCGGCAGCGATGATGCCGTAGTAGTTGTTGCCGCCCGTGACGTTGCCGACTCCGGTGACCGACACATCACCAGTGCCGTTGGTAATCGCGGAAATACCCGCGGTACCGCCGCTGACAGTGCCCGTGCGATTGATCAGGATATTCGAGGCATTCGCAGCGTTGAGAATTTCCGCATCTATACCAATGGCGGAACCGCTGGCCGCCTTGCCGCTGCCGGTGACCAGGATACCGCTCGTTGCCGCACCCGATCCGATTCCACTCGACACGACCATGATGCCATCTGCCGTTCCGCCTGAGTAGATTCCAGAACCGGCAACAGTGAGCTTGCCAAGACCGGTCGAAACGACTTGAGCACCGTAAGACGCACCGCTGACCGCAACGGCATTGTTCGTCACGACCGTATCGCCGTCGACGGCATTGGTCACGATACCTTGCAGATTCGAGCCGGTGACGTTGCCGCCGGCGCCCGAAGCCGTGGTGACAGTCACGCTGCCGCTCCCGACAGCCGTGGCCACGATGCCCTGACCGGCCGAAACCGTTCCGGCCGGCGTCACGACGACATTGCCATTACCGCCGGAGGAAGAAGCATAAATGCCGGTCCAGTTCGAGCCGCCCGTGACATTGCCCGTGCCGGTGACAGTGACATTGCCGCCGCTGGACGAAATTGCACTTATGCCATCCGCGGAACCGCTTACCGTGCCCGTGCGATTGACCAGCACATTGCCGGTAATTGTCGATGCGAGGACGCCGACACCTCCGGTGGCTGTCGTATTGCCTGAACCAGTGACGGTGACATTGCCTGAACCATTGGCAAATATTTCGATGCCGTTGCTGCCGCCAATAACGGCACCCGTGCCGCCGACCGATACCTGCCCCGCCGATGTCATGTCGGTGGCGCCCGCATAGATACCGTCGAGCAGGCCCGTGACCGTAGCATTCGCGGTAACGGAGACATTGCCGAACGCGCTCGTAGCGTAGATGCCGGGGTCACCATTGACTACGGAATTGGTCAGGATGGTGACGTTGCCAAGGCCCCAAGCGCGCGCATCAACGCCATCCCCGGTGCCGAGGCTCTGGACCGTGGTCCCGGTTGCCGTAGTGACGTTGATATCTCCGTCCACCGCACGCGCGTGAATGCCATCCTGCGTGAGGCCGGTGATATTGCCGACCGTAACAACATTCACCGTGCCGGCCATTGTGGCGTGGGCGTAAATGCCCATGTCGCCCGACACCGTGCCGGCGGGTTCGACATCAACGTTGCCGCCGCCATACGCCCGGACATAGATGCCCACCGTTCCGGCACCGGTTCCGGCCGTAACATTTCCGACGCCCGTGACAGTAACGTTGCCCGAGCCAACGGTCGTCGCATCGATTCCATCTAGACCCCCGGGCGCCACCGAGACCGTGCCGGTCCGGTTGATCATGATGTTCGAGCTCGAAGGGTAGGTGATCTGGGCGTTGATACCAAATCCCGTCGTCGCACTGGTGTTGCCCGCGCCGCTAATCAGGATGCCATTGCCGGACGTCGGACCGACACCAGAGAGGGAAGCGTAGATGCCGCCAACCGTGTCACCGGTGTAAGTGCCGCTTCCAGTGACAACGACGTTGCCAGAACCCGTCGCCATGGCGCTCGCGCCAAGCGTGGCGCCCCACACCGTGGCGGCATTGTTGGTGAGCGTCACCGTGCCATTGACGGCTGAGGCGGCGATGCCGATTGACGACGTCCCGGTGACATTGCCGGCCGCGCCGGATGCCGTCGTAACCGTAACATTGCCATTGCCGACCGCCGAGGCGCCGATGCCGATACCTGCCACCACCGTACCGGCCGGTGTAACAACGACGTTGCCATTGCCGCCTGTCGCAACGGCCGAAATACCCGTAAAGCTTGGACCACCGGAGACATTACCGACGCCGGCCACGGTGATATTGCCGCCCGCTGTCGCTGCCGCATGGACGCCGTCGTAGGTGCCGCTGATCGTGCCGGTACGGTCGACCAGAATGTCACCCGACGTCGACAGGGCGCTGATCCCGTAGCCGTTCGAACCTGTCGTCTTGCCCGAACCGGTCACCCTGACCGTGCCGGAGCCATTGGCGAAGGCTTCGATACCATTGGTACCGCCGGTGACGTTTCCGGTTCCGCCGACCCATACATTGCCGGTGCTGGAGGCACTGGTCGAACCAGCATAGATGCCGTCGAGCAGGCCAGTCGTCGATGCATTGGCCGTAACAGTGACATTGCCAAGCACGCTGGTCGCATAGACGGCCGGATCGCCGCTCACCGCCGAGTTGGCAAGAATGGTGACGTTGCCGAGGCCCGAAGCGCGGGCATCAATGCCGTCTCCGGAGCCGAGGCTCGCAACCGTAGTGAGCGCGGCGGTCGTCACGGCGATATCGCCATCAACCGACCTGGCCCGGATGCCGTCGTCAGTGGAACCGGTGATGTTGCCAACGGTGGTGACGGTCACCGTGCCGTTGAGAGCTGTCTCGGCGTCGATACCAAGATAACCAGATACCGTACCCGCCGGCGTAACAAGGACGTTGCCGCCCGAGGATGCCGCCAAGATGCCAACGTCGTCGACACCGGTTCCGGCTGTGACATTGCCGACGCCAGTGACCGTAACATCGCCTATTCCCGCGGTCGTTGCGGCAATGCCGTCGCCGCCCGCCGCCATCACATTCACCGTGCCGGAGCGGTTGACCAGGATGTTCGCAGCATTCGAAGAATTGGTGATTTCGGCCACAATGCCTGCGCCAGTCGTGGCCGAGGTATTGCCCGAGCCGCTGACGACGATCGCGTTGGCGCCGGCTGCCGGGCCGGTGCCGGTGTCAGTGACCCAGATGCCAGTCACCGTTCCGCCGGCGTAGTTTCCAGAACCCGTGATGGTGGCCGTTCCGGCCCCAAGCACAATTCCGCGGCCAGCAGTTGTCGCACCACTGACCGTCGCCGCACTATTCGTGATCAGCAAATCGCCGTCGACCAAAAGGCCCGCGATACCATTGCCCAAAACGCCGGTGACGTTACCCGCCGCTCCTGTGGCCGTGGTGATCGCGATATCGCCACTATTAGTCGTCGCGGCCCCGATACCGATCGCGCCCGATACCGTTCCAGCCGGCGTGATCAGGATATCACCACCGCTGCTCAGCGCGCCGATACCGCGGTTGGTACCGGTCGTGCCGCCCTGAACGTTGCCAATGCCGGTAATGGAGATGTTTCCCGTACCAGCGGTGAGCGCGAGAATACCCGACAACCCGCCGGCAGCGACCGTGGTCGTCCCGGAGCGGTTAATCACGATATTGGCATCATTGAGGTTGTTGGTGATCACCGCCGATATGCCGACGCCGGTGGTAGCGCTGGTATTGCCGCTGCCCGTGATGAGGATCGCGGAGAGACTCGCTCCTGGGCCGGTTCCGGAATCGCTGACGCCGATACCGCCCCCCGTTCCGCCGACATAGTCGCCCGATCCGGTCACAAGGGCCTTGCCCGTACCCGATACGAACGAACGCTCGGCCCATGTCGTGCCGCTGATCGTCGTCGCATTGTTGTAAACGTTGGTATCGCCATTAACTGCGGACGTTTCGACACCAAAGCCCGCCACGCCAGTGATATTGCCGGTGCTTCCGCCGTAGGTCGTGACGTTGACGGTACCCGTGCCCAGCGTCGACGCCAGAACGCCGTTCCCACCCGTCACCGTCGAAGTCAGGTGCAAGGGGCTCGACAGATCAACGGCAACATTGCCGCCGCGCGATTCTGCGTCGATGCCAACGTAGGACGAGTTCGTGCCCGCGGTCACGTTGCCAACATGAACGACTGTCACGTCGCCGATGCCGGAGGTCGCCGCGACAATGCCCGATTTGCCGCCAGACGCCACCGAAACAGTGCCGGTGCGATTGACCAGGATATCGGACTGATTGCCGGAATTAGTGATCGAGGCGTAGATGCCGTAACCCGTCGTCGCCGACGTATTACCCGAACCCGTGATGGTGATGGCTGTTGCCGTCGGACCGGAACCGATGCCGGAATCGACCACACCGATGCCGCCGGCTGTGCCGCCAACGTAATTGCCCGCGCCCTGCACCGTAATCAGCCCCGACCCGGTGACCGCCGAGTCCGACGCCCAGGTCGTGCCGCTGATCGCAGCGGCGTTGTTGCTAATGACGGTGTCGCCGTTCTGGGCCGACGTATTGACGCCAAAGCCATTCAGGCCGGTGATGTTGCCAGATGTACCCGGCAACGTCGTCACGGTAACCAAGCCCGCGCCGGTGGTCGTCGCATTGACGCCATTGCCGCCGCTAACCTGGCCCGCTGGCGTTACGAGGACACTGCCGCCGTGCGATTGTGCATCGATGCCAATCGCCGAGGCACCCGTTCCCGCCGTCACACCGAGCACGCCGGTGACGGTCACAGCGCCATCGCCAGCGGTGGTTGCGATGATGCCGCTGCCACCACCGGCAGCGACGGACACCGCACCTGAGCGATTGATCAGAATATTGCCATGATTGGCGACGTTGGAGATCTCCGCATCGATTCCAACGCCAGTTGTCGCCGACGTTGTGCCCGTGCCGGTGACCAAAATCGCATTGCCGGAAGCCGGACCCGTGCCGCTCACAAACGCGCCGATGCCGCCGGATGTACCACCGACGTAATTGCCCGCGCCCTGGATACTGATTGTGCCAAGGCCGGTCGAATTCGAAACCGAAGCCCAAACGCTACCGCTGATAGCGGCCGCGTTGTTTGTGATGACTGTTACGCCATTCTGCGCGCTGGTTTGAACGCCGTCGCCGGCATCGCCAGTGACATTGCCCAGCGAACCAAAGGCCGTTGTCACCGTCACGGTGCCCGCGCCATTTGTGGCACCGTACACACCGGCGCCGCCGCGAACCGAACCTGCCGGCTGGATAAGGATCGCGCCGCCTTGCGAAGACGCGTAAATGCCGGTTCCGGCATCGCTGCCCGTCACGTCACCCGGATTGACGACGCTGACATTGCCGTCGCCCGCGGTGGTGGCGCGAATCCCATCGCCGCTGCCCGCCAACCAATTCGATACGGAACCTGTGCGGTCGACCAAAATGTTTGAATGATTCGATGCGTTGGTAATCGACGCAAAAATTCCGCCGCTATCACCTGAGACATCGCCCGTACCACCAATCACAATACCGCCAACGCCGGTTCCCGGTCCAACACCGGACTGCGTCGCCAGGATCGCGTAATCATCGGATCCAGCGAACGCGCCAGAGCCCGTGACGGTTATCACGCCGCCGCCATGGGCACTGAGCTCGGCGCCCGAATTGGTGCCGGAAATCAACGCCGCATTATTGGTAAGATTGATGGTGCCGTCCTGCACTTGGACCAGAACGCCATCACCATCATTACCCGTAACGTTACCTCCGGCGCCAAGCGCCGTTGTAATGGTAACATTCCCGCCGTTCATCGCACCGGCGTCGATGCCGGTCAGGCCCGACACCGTCGAACCCGGCGTAACCGTAACGTTACCGTGGTCGTAGGCATGAGCAAAAATGCCAGTGCCTTCGGCGCCACTGATCGCGCCCGTATTGGTGACCAGAACGCTGCCTTCGGTCGATTGGGCAAAAATTCCAAACGCGCCAGCCGCGATAGAGCCGGTGCCGTCGACCGTGACGTTGCCATAGCCATTAGCCGAAATGCCGTACCCGGTGGAAGTATCGGCCGAGATCGGACCAACGTTCTTCACCAGCACTGCGCCGCCGGCACTGGTGGCGTTGATGCCGTATCCGACATCGACACCGGTGATCGCGCCGGTATTCTGCACCGTGACCGTGCCGTTGCCCGCCGTATAGGCATCAACGCCCGTTCCACCGGCTCCGGAAACGTAGATGGCGCCCGAACGATCAACCAGAACGCTCGACGTATTGCCGCTGTTGTAGATGAATGCTTCGATGCCAACCGTACCCTCGGTCGAGCCCGTGCCACTAACGGTCACGCTGCCTGACGTACCCAGATTGGCGGCCGCGATGCCATAGCCCGAGGCGTCGAGTGAGCCGCCGATCGATAGGGCGGCAATGCCATTGCCCCCGCTCACGCCGCCCGAACCGTCGACCAACACGCCGCCGGTGCCGTAGGTCGCCGCAATGATGCCCGTGCCATTGGCTTCGAGCGTACCGTTCTGATGAACCGTCACATTGGCAGTGTCGGCATTATTGAGTATTTGCGCATCAACGCCGGTCGTGGCGGCGATATACGAACCGACAGCATTGGTGACAGTAATCGCGCCACCAGCGCCGGTAACACGCCCATATTCGCCGCTGCCGGAAGCGTATAGATTGGCGCCACCGTTGAGATTGAACCCAACTCCGCCAGTATTGTTGTTCTGCGCATTGATGGCATTTCCGTCAGCGTAAACGCTGCCCAGCACGGTGGCGGAGATTACGCCGGTGCCGCTGCCGCTAATCGCTGCATCAATACCTGTCCCTGCATAGGCGAGACTCCCACCAATATCCTGCGCCGTAATGCCGATGCTGCCGCCTACCGACCGCGCGTAGATCCCCGCTCCGTCCAACAGGTCGCCTTGGATGGTGCCGCCGGTCAGGTCGATCGTAGTCACCCCATTCACGGCATTCGTCGCGACGCCAAAATCGTCGCCGCCGATGCCATCACCGGCGGAGATGAAACCAGTGGTGACAATATTGATTCTGCCCGTGAGCGCGTTGCTGGCGCTGATGCCGACGGCCACCAAGCTAAAGACGGAGCCGTCGCCCGAGTAGGCGATGTTGCCGCCGTTGCCTACCAGCGAAACTGCCACGCCATTAAGCGATTCGATCGTGCTGCCGGAGTTATTTACCAGGGTGATCGTTTCGGTGAGCGCGCTACCCTCTTGCAGGCCGAGCCCGAAACCACTGACCGTGGCGCCACCGGTGACCGACGCCGTGATCGGAGTGTTCGAATTCCAGAACTGGATTGCGTCGGACGACGCCGCAGACGCACCGTTAAGGTTAGTCGTGTTGGTCGTGATGGTGTTTCCGCACACGATGGTGCCACCAACACTGACCGAGCACGATGCATATGCGGGCTGCGATGTTGCAACGGCCGACAACAATAGTGCGGTGAGGCCCGACGACATCAGGAGCCTTGTCCGTGCGGACAGAGGTTTGGTTAGCGAATCGCCGCTCTGTGAACGAATGATGGTGGTGGAAAGAGCGGAACGCGCTTGGGCGCTGATAGACGTCTGCATAGACCCCCCGATGTGGACCCGTTTAGCCAGCCGACACGTCTCGGCTTTAATTGAATACCGATGTCGCTGGAGCCAAAGCCACCCGCAAATGGCTCAATATGAGTTATTTAAATGCAATTTAGTTGCATTTGATACTAATTGTAATCGGATAAGTGTAAGAAATCCAAGGTCTTATAACTACTTTGCTATTGCACTCGCTTACAATTTTTCCAATTTAAATTTCTTTGGCTTTTGCAAACTCAGAAGCACGTAGCTGCAATCACCTCTCAGCATCCTCAGAAAATGCATAAATGTGCGGAGCACCCGCGCCTCACGCGCACGGTTCGATTCCGCGGCGTGCATGCGCCGGACTTCTTGGCTTCATCCAACTAACAAGGCGGGCAAATTCTGCCCCGCGATAATTCTTCCAATGACTGGAACAAACGCACGGCGCTCAATTGGCTGATAATCAAGATGTGCGGCAAACGTTCCAACGCACGGGGCAAAACATAACCTGTGTGGCTTACCCTCTCACAAAGACCCCGTTTGGTAAGGAGGGCGATGTGGCGTCGTGTGGTTTCAGATGACATACCAAGACGCCGCGAAATTGCCATCGCACTCAGCGCACAACGCAAATCGTCCGGCGGCAAATCGTCCAATCCGCCGAATTTCCAGGTCAGCTCTTTATCATAGGTGATGTTCGCAACGCTCTCGCAAAATATGGTTGTCCAGATAGCCGCCGTGGTCAAATTGCCGTCGAACAGGGGCAAGTACACTTCCAGCAGCCGCAACAGAAAATTCGATGCCACAACGGCCAAGTGGGACTGTTTTTCGGCAAGAATATCGTCGCCATCCGGAATCCCTCGCGCGTCCGGAAACTCGACGCCGACAGACTTAAGCTCGCTTAGCATTTGCACATATCGATGAAGAACCTCGGCGCGCAAGCGCGCGACTCCGAGTTGAGCGAGATCGGTTACTGCAATTGCAACCCCGCCGGTGCTCGTCCTTTTGCACAAATCAGCTTGCGTCAACACCGCAACATAGCGGCGGGTCGTTTCATAGGATGCATAGAGCGATTCCGACATCGCCCTGATGCCGACCGGCCGTTCGGACTTTGCAAGCGTGTTCGCATGTCCGCTCGCCTGTGCGATGGCGAGCAGTGCAATGCCGTGTTTTGCATTACCGCGGTATAACGCGCCAACCTGTGTTAAACAGCGCAGCATAAAATTCGCGGCGATGCGGTTTAAGACATGGGGGGCTGTTTGGGTTTGGCTTGCGAATACCGACATCACCTGTATTGGCGGCGCTGGTGGAACGTGACGCCATATTGATGACGAAAACTCCCATCGCCGACCTCCCCCCTTTCTTAATTCGTCGAAAGTAGGAGTTGTTCGTGTCGATAGAAAGGGGTGGCATAGCGGCCATCTGCCGCCGAAGTTGGCCGCAACCGGGACGTTTACTCGCCTGGCGGAGAGCTGGCCTCGCGAATTTGAACAGAGGAATAGGTGGATTTCCTTCCTGATGGCGGCAAGGTTGCCGCGGAGCAGGAGAGACCACGAGACGACCACACCGGACCTTGGGGTGAAGAAACTGGAGTAAAATGGGCGTGTTTCGGATACAACAGAGGGCGCACGTTCACGTTTAAGTCCCTAACTGATAAAAATAATGCACCCAATTCAAACGCATAAATTCTGTATCGCTCCCATGATGGAGTGGACTGACCGGCATTGCCGGGTATTCCATCGCCAGTTGTCGGCGCGCGCCCGCCTTTATACCGAAATGGTGACGGCGCAGGCAGCGATCCGTGGCGACCGCGACAAGCTGCTGAGATACGACCCGGCCGAGCATCCGGTAGCGCTGCAGCTCGGCGGCTCCGAACCTGCGTTGCTGGCCGAAGCGGCCGCGATCGGGGCCGATTTTGGCTATGACGAGATCAATCTCAACGTCGGCTGCCCGTCGGACCGGGTGCAGTCGGGCAAGTTCGGTGCCTGCCTGATGCTGGAGCCCGATCTCGTCGCCGAGTGCATTGCGGCGATGGCCGCGCGCGTCAGCATTCCGGTCACCGTCAAATGCCGCATCGGCGTCGACGACCAGGACCCGCAAGAATCGCTGCGGGCGATGATCGCCAAGTGCAAGGCGGCGGGGGCGACCATCTTCATCGTTCATGCCCGCAAGGCGCTACTCGCCGGATTGTCGCCGCGCGACAACCGCACCGTGCCGCCGCTCGATTACGACCTCGTTTATGCGGTCAAGCGCGAAAATCCCGAACTGACCATCGTCCTCAACGGCGGCGTCGCCGACCTCGATGCGGCCGAGGCATGCCTTGCCCATGTCGATGGTGTCATGCTGGGCCGCGCCGCCTACCAATCGCCGGCGCTGCTGGCCGAGGTCGACGCGCGCCTCTACGGCGAAGCGGCGCGCGACGTCGATGCCGCGGTGACAGCCTTCACCCACTATGTCGAGAAAAAGCGCAGCGAAGGTGTGCCGCTCAATGCCATGACCCGTCACATCCTCGGCGTCTTCCACGGCCGCCCTGGCGCGCGCCAGTTCCGCCGTTATCTTTCTGAAAACGCGCCCCGGCACGAGGCGGGCGTCGAGGTGCTGCGTGAGGCGATCGCGAGGGTCGGCGCCCCGCGGCTCGAAACCGCCTAAGGTTTGAGATCGTCGGAATACTCGCCGCAACTGACCATCACGACGATGTCCTCGCCGGCGCGGCTCTCGAGATAGTGGTGGCCGCGCGCGGAACGATGCGTCAGCGGCTCGATCAGGGTCTGGAAATCGAACCAGCCTTCCTTATCCAGGCGCCAATGAAAGATGTCGGGTTCGACTTCGTCGCGTACAATGCCTTCCGCCTCGCCGACGGTTTCGAACAGTACCGACGAGCCATCGACCGAGCGGCTGGCGGTGATGTCGGCGAGCGATTCTGGCGCCTCGCCCTCGGCCGCCAGGGACAGCGCCTCGTACAGGCGGGCCACGTCTTCGGGACCACCCCAGATGATAAATTTCGGACCGCTGCTGAAGTCCTGGAAATAGCCGTACCGCAGCATGAAAGCCCTATCGGTTGACGGGCGGCAGGGGCCGAGCCTATCACGGCTGGGGAAAAGGGCGAACATGCGTGTAACCGACATCGGCAGGCGGACCGCAGCGGCGGTGCAGCGCTACCTCTCCGCCCCCGGACCCGAGGGCGCCTTGAACCGCGGCTTCGCAATTTTGGCTGTCGTGACCCTGGTGACCGCCTGGTTCAGCGAGAC
>NZ_JBWZET010000304.1:0-9234 GCF_056722145.1 Rhizomicrobium sp.
GGGCCTGACCTTGATCCTCGCGGAGTCCATCCGCCCGGGCGACGTCATCAAGTACAAGGACAGCTATGGCTGGGTCACGTCGATGGGGGCGCGCTATGTGGCGTTGCGCACGCGCGACGGCATCGAATACCTGGTGCCCAACGACTATTTCGTCGAGAACGGTGTCGAGAACTGGAGCTATTCCGACGCCGTGCTCAGGCTGCATGTGCCGGTCGGCGTCTCCTATGACTGCGATCCCCACAAGGCGATTGCGATCTGCCACGAGGCGGTGCGAGCGGTGCAGCGCGTGCTCGCCCATCCGGCACCGATCGTGCTGCTGAAGGAATTCGGCGACAGCGCCATCAATCTCGAAATCCGCTGCTGGATCACCGACCCGCAGAACGGCACCACCAACATCAAAAGCGAAGTGCTGCTGCAGGTGTGGGACCGCTTCAAGGCCGCCGGCATCACCATTCCCTATCCGCACCGCGACGTGCGAGTGGTTGTGGGGACCCCTTAAATACGCCAAAAGGCGGGATCTCCCGCCTCTTGCAAAGGTCACGGCGCACGGCGCGTTGCGTGAACGCGACGACGGCACCACGAGCTTCTCCCTCGGCTACACGGGGCTCGGACATGGGGCGAACCGGCCGCAGTCGTTTCCGACTGTCGCGCGGCGGTTTTCCGCTTCGGCGCTCAACGGCACATAAGCCTGTCCAGACACCCTCGGACGCGCGGGCGCATCCTTCACCGGTATGACTTTGCAAACCGCGTAGGAAATTGCTGTTGCGGGCCGCGATTTCTTCGCGGGCCTTCTTGCCGGGCTGCACTCCAAAAAACAACACAATGTCGAGATGGGAAGCGGTGCTGACGATTTCAAGGGGGTGCGACAATTGCAGCATTTTTTCCGCTTGCGATGCAGGTGCAGTCATTCATGCAGATGAACAGAATTGGTTAAGAGGATTCACGCGGAGACGCGGAGATGAAGTGCCAAATCGTGAGAGCCATCATGGTGACGAGACGCGGCGAAACCACCTGGCACGCCCGCTCCGCGTCTCCGCGTGGGCTTACTTCATTTGAGGTTTGCGTGCTTCGGGGCTTTGCGCCTTTCGGATTGAGAATTGAGCGACACAATCCGGGCGCAAAGCACGCCAGCTCAACGAGGCGCCCAGCGCTATGACTTCACATGTTCGAGCGGGTTCGCCTTTTCCAGGTCGCCGCCGAGGCGGGTGACGTAGGGCTGGCGGTTGGGCGTCGGCGTGACGGCGGCGCCGGTGTGGCGGATGAAGATCGGGGCCCAGTCGTGGTCGTCGTCGAGAATGCCGATCTGCGGTGTTCCGGCGAGCTTGGCAGCGATGGCGGGATCGCGCCAGGCGCGGTCGCAGAACTCGGCCAGCTTGGCGATCTTCTCGGAGCGTACGTCGAGGATGCTTTCCAGCATCACCAGCGGCGCGGCGGAGAACAGGTGATAGTGCAGGGCACGTCCGCCGCGTTTCATTTCCAGCGGCAGGGTGCCGTCGTCGGCGATATCGGCTTCGGCGGCCTTCAGCACGCCGCGGGACCATTCCACATCCTTCGGGTGTTCGGTGACGACGCCGACGGCGCCGACCGCGAGGCCTTCCCAATAATAGTGGTTGTTCTTGGCGCCCTTGTAGGCGTCGGAATGCTCGCGCACCCGGAACGCCAACGCCTGTAGCCACGCGTCGATACTGGCGCGCTGATCGCCGGTTGCCCCGTCGCGGACCTTGGCATACGACAGCGCCAGACCGGCCAGCAGCCATTTGCGCTCGAAATGCGCCTGCTCCTTTTCGATCTTGCCGAGCATGGCGTCGCCTTCGGCCCAGGTGACCAGCCATTTCAAGGTGCACTGCTTGTCGCCGGCGCTCGCCATCTTGGCGATGGTCTTGAGATACGTTTCGAGCGGGCCGACCGCCGCCTCATAGGCCGCGTGCTTGACCGGATCGATGTGCGAATAGACCGGCGGGTCGTCGTAATAGATGTCGGCGATGATGTCGTGCTGCGCCGGCGGTGGCACCGGACACTCGGCATAGGCGGCGGAGGCGAACAGGGCGGCGGCGGCGAGAAGCGTACGCATCATGGTCTCTCCAGCGGGTTGGCCTTGCTGATGTCGCCACCAAGGCGGGTGACGTCCGGGCGGGTATGGCGATGGCTATAACGAACGACAGCGCCCGCTTCCGGCGGGTTGTGGCGAAGATAGACCGAAGCCCAGTCCATGTCGCCTGTGCCCACGCCGATCTGCGGCACCCCGACACGGGTTGCGACGGTTTCGGGCGCGTCGGACCCGGCGATGCAAAAATAGGCAAGCAGCTTCAGTTTCGGCGAGTGCAGGTTCAGGATGGATTCCAGCATCGCCAGCGGTTCGGCCGCGAACATGTGATAGTGCAGCGCGCGGGCGCCTCGTTTCAACTCGAACGGCAGGGTGCCGTCGGCGGCGATCTCGCCTTCGGCCTCGCGGAATACCCCCCGGCCGAAATCGAGGTCCGCCGGCGTCGCGGTGACGGCGCCGGTCGCGGCGACTGCCAATCCGGCCCAGTAGTAGAGATTGTTGTGGGTGTTGCGCGACGCCATCACCTGGGTGCGCACGCCGTCCGCCAACGTAATCAGCCAGCGGTCGATCGCCGCCTTGTCGTCATGGCCGGCACCGTCGCGCACCTTGGCATAGGCGAGCGCGACACCGCAGAGAAACCAGCGCCGCTCGAACTGCGCTTGATCGTTGGTCAGTTGGCCGGTGAGGGCGCCGCCGTCGGCCCACACCTTGAGCCAACGCACCGCGCAACGCTTGTCGCCGCGGTCGGCCATGGCGACGACAGCATGGAGAAAATCCTCCACCGGCTTGACCTGCGCCTCATAGGCGGCGAGCCGCACCGGATCGATATGCGAATAGATCGGCGGATCGTCGTAATAGCTTTCGGCGAGGAGATCGTGCACGGAAGGCGGCGGCGGGGCGCAGTCGGCGACGGCGGCAGACGCGAACAGGGCAAACGCAGCGAGATGCAAACGGATCATGATTTTGGTTTTTCTGCCCCCACGGGCGCAATGATCTGGTCAAAGGCACTTGGACCGTGGGGGAAGTGTCCGAGCGCAGCGCAGCGAAGCCGGACAAAGGGGGCTTCAGTTGGGTGGTGAGCCCCCTTTGTCATCCGTCGCCCAACGGCGGCGGCTGACACTTCCCCCACGGTCTGCGTGCGAGTGACGCGATTACCTCGCCCGTGGGGGCAGAAAAGAGCGCGCATCACGACCCTATTTGTTCGGCGGACATTCCTCCAGTTGGCCGATGATCATGATTTTCTGCCAGATCTTGCGGCCGAGATTGGTGGTCAGTTCTTCCAGGTCGTTGACGGCAGCGAGACTTTCGGCGTCTTCGGTTTCGCCGGCGTAGAGCGCCGCCAGCTTGGCGATCAGCGCCAGCATCTCGGTGCAGTAATCGAGATAGCGCGACAGCTCGAAATCGCTCAGCACGCGCGACGGCGACACGTCGGTGCCCTTGTAGGTGCCGAGCTCGACCGAGGGGTCCTTGGTCAACTGGTGCATGTCGATGACGTGCGCCATCGAGCGGAGTTCATACAGCGCCCTGAGCACGCGCTTGCGCTTGAGATAAGCCTCGCGCTGGAAAATGAACCACGTCGCGCCGCCGAGCAGCAGCGTGAGATTGGCAAGCGACTCCAGCGGCTGGGCGAGGGTGACGAGGTCGTTGCGATGCACCACGTCGGCCCAGTTCACGGAGCGGCCGAGGTAGAACATCACCACCAGCCACAGCGCCATGAACACAAAGCCGACAAGCCGCATCGGCACATGCGGCCGGTTCGAACGGCCGGCCCGCGCCGCGGTGAGCTTGCCGACCACGCCCAGCCCAGAACAAACATTGCCGAGGCCAGACCCCGGAAAACGCGCTTCAATGCGGGCCTGCAGGCGCTCGATCGTCTGCACGATCAGGCCGGCGTCGAGCGCATAGGCCGACTTCTTCATGACACCCCCCGCGTGCCCCCTCGTCAGGGCGATTTATGCCACTCCATGCCCAACTGATCAAACAGGAAGCTCAGCATGTCGGTCTGCTCGGCGATGCGGTCGCTCAGCGACGAGCCGATGCCATGGCCAGCGTGCATGTTGGTGCGCAGCAGGATCGGCAAGCCGGAACTGGTCGCCGCCTGCAGCGCCGCAGTGAATTTGCGCGAGTGCATCGGATTCACCCGGCCGTCGGTGGCACCCGTCGTCATCAGCACCGCAGGATAGGCGGTTTTCGCGACAACGTGATGATAGGGCGAATAGGCGTACAGCGCCTTGAACTCGTCGGGGTTCTTCACCGTCCCGAATTCGGTGGTGTTGAACGAGCCGTTGGGATCGAGTTCCACCCGTACCATGTCGTAGATGCCGACCGCCGACACCACGGCGCGGGCGAGATCGGGATGCTGGGTGATCTCGGCACCCATCAACAAGCCGCCATTGGAACCGCCCATCAGCGCCAGCCTGGCGTGAGAGGTGTACTTGTTGTCGATCAGATACTGTCCGGCGGCGAAGAAATCGTCGAACACATTCTGCTTCAAGGTCAGCATGCCGTGCTGGTGCCAAGTCTCGCCATATTCGGCACCGCCGCGGATGTTGGCGATCACGTAGATGCCGCCCGCCTCGATGAACAATCGCCGGAAGCCGCGCAGGAAGGTCGGATTCTGGCTGACACCGTAGCCGCCATAGCCGTAAAGCAGCGTCGGATTGCTGCCGTCCAGCCGGGTGCCTTTCTTCATGATGATGTTGAGCGGAACCTTGGTGCCGTCCTTGGAGGTCGCGAACACGCGGGTGACGGTGCAATCGGAAAAATCCACCGGCGACACGACTTTCAGCGCGGTCTCTTCCACCTTGCCGGTCTTGGGATCCCAGGCGGCGTAATAGGGCGGCCTGAGATAGCTGGTGACGTTGAACAGAACGCGGCCGTCGGCGCGTTCGACGATCTCGTGGCTGCCGGAAATCGCAGGCAGCGGCAGGGTGCCGGCCGGTTTGCCGTCGAGGCCGAAGATACGTACCTGATTGGGACCGCCGACGATGTCGCGCACGAACAGCTTGCCGCCGGCAAACGCGAGGTCGGGCTCGTTCCACTGCGCGTTGCCGGATTCGATGGCAACGTCGGATTCCGGCACCAGCACCTTGGCGTTGGCGAGCACGTCGGTGGTGGGCTTGTCGAGCTTGACGATGCGTCCGTTGGACGTGCCCTTGCGCGAAATTCCGTACACGGCGCCATCGGGGCCGAAGCTGGCGTAGACGATCTGGTCGGACGGCACCCCGATGCGCAAGGGGAGCTTGCCCGGCTGCAGCACGTAATACGACCAGATGCCGCCGTCGCCCTTCTGCACCATCGCCATCACGGTGGGAAGGTTCTGCTCGTTGTCGAGGAAGATCTCCGATACCCGGTCGAGCCCGTCCTTGGCGCCGAGCACCAGCGTATCGGTTGCGGCGTTGGTGCCGAGCACATGGAAATAGACCTGCATGTTGAAATGCTGGTCGGCTTCGGGCGCTTCGGGGCCGGGATAGCGCGTGTACCAGAAGCTTTTGCCGTCCGGCGCCCACGCCACGCTGCCGCCCGCGGTCGGATACTGCACGCGCGCGATTGCCGGCTCGATCTCCTTGCCGGTCTTGACGTCGAACACATGCAGGGTGCCGTCCTCGCTGCCGTCCTTCGACAGCGACACTGCGATCTTGCTGCCGTCGTGCGAGGGCACGTACCAGTCGACGGCGATATGGCCGGAGGCGTCGAGCGCGTTGGGATCGAGCACAACTCTCTTCGATGCCGGATCGGCCTTGGCATTCAGCGTCACGATCACCGGCTGCTGCAGCTTGGGATCGGAATAGGTGGCGAACACGAGTTTGCCGCGCGGCTTGAGGCCGGCAAATGCGGGCGAAGTCGCCGATTCCAGGCGCGTCAGCTCGGCCGCCAGCGGCTTCTCGCTCGGCAACGCATCGAGATAGGCGCGGGTGCGATCGTTTTGCGCCGCGCTCCACGCCTGCACCTTGGCGTCCGACCAGTTCTCCAGCCAGCGATAGGGATCGGCGACCTTGACGCCTTGCACGATATCGCTCGTCGCATCGGACGGCGTTGCCGGCGGCGGCGGAATGGTCGCAGCCAGCGCCGCAGTGGTAAGCGCCACAACAGCAGCAGTGCGCGCGATGATCTTCATGGTGTTCCCCCGGGGTTGATCCCAATGCGGCGAATTTGCGGTATGCCAAAACCGCAGACGTGTGCGTCAAACCAAACAGAGTAAAGACGATCCGTAAAGTCCCGAATTGATGTACAAAGAGGAAGCTGCGAATTCGCGTGACAGCGACCCGATCGTCGCGGCAACAACAACGTATACCACGCGCGTATCTGGAGGCAGTAATGTTGCAAGACTCTGGGCAAGAGCGAAAGCAAAATTCCACACAGGACCTCGAGGGTCTGAAGGGACTCATCGCCAAACTGCGCTGGGCCGGAATGGATAACGACGCCGACAAGCTCTGCCACGAGCTCGAGGCACGGGCGCCGGCCGATTGTGTCGTGCCGGGTCCGGTCGAAACCGACTGAGCCGGGACGGATTTTCCGCCGGCCATCGAAAAGCGGGACGTGCCGAAGGGTGCGTGCCGCTTTTGGCATTTCTACGGGCCTGAATTTTGGCTGAATTCTGCCCATTTTCATTGAAATCGGCGTCACTTCTTGTAATAACTCTAATGTAATGGAGTCGCGGCCTCCTTCCCGCCGCCGATGGAATTCGACTGGAGATTTCAATGACGATTCAGCTTCCCGATCTGCCCTATGCCAAAGATGCGCTCGCCCCTCACATCAGCGCCAAGACGCTCGAGTTCCATCATGACAAGCATCACGCCGCATATGTCACCAATGCCAACAAATTGATTGCCGGCACGCCGCTTGAAAATGCCCCGCTGGAAGAGATCATCAAGACCGCGGCCGCCGATGCCTCGAAGAAGGGCCTGTTCAACAATGCCGCGCAGGTGTGGAACCACACCTTCCTGTGGAACTCGATGAGCCCGACCGGGGGCGGCAAGCCGACCGGCGATATCGCGGCGCGCCTCGACAAGGATTTCGGCGGCTATGACGCCTTCGTCGAGAAGTTCTCGGCGGCGGCCGTCGGCCAGTTCGGTTCGGGATGGGCGTGGCTGGTGCTCGATGGCGGCAAGCTCGCCGTGGTGGCGACCGCCAATGCCGACACGCCGCTGGTGCACGGCCAGACCGCACTGCTCACCGCCGACGTGTGGGAGCACGCCTATTATCTCGATTACCAGAACCGCCGTCCGGACTACGTCAAGACCTTCCTCGAGAGCCTGGCCAATTGGGACTTTGCCAACACCAACCTCGCCAACGCCAAGTAGAGGGAACCTTGCAAGCACCCCGCGAGTTACGGTTGGCGCTGTTCTCGCGGGGGCCTGATGGGTGACGTCCTGATCGTCGGCGCGGGGCCGACCGGACTGGCGGCGGGGCTGTTTCTCGCCGAACGCGGCGTCGCCTGCCGCATCATCGACAAGGCCGGCGCTCCGGCGACGACTTCGCGGGCGCAAATCATCAATCCCCGCACGCTGGAAATTCTCGACGGCATCGGTTGCGCCGCCCCGATCGTCGCCGAAGCGCGCCTCATTCACGGCGTCGCTTTCTATCATCATTGGGAGCGCGTCGCCGGGCTGGCGTTCGGCGAAGTCCATCCCCAATTCAAGATGAGCGTGCTGCCGCAGACGCGCACCGAAGCGATCCTCGCCGCGGCACTGACCGCCAAAGGCATCGTGCCCGAGCGGCGGCTCGAATTCGAAAAATACAGCCAGGATGATGCCGGCGTCGATGCCGTGCTGCTGAACGCAGGGCGCCAGCGCGAAACGGTGCGCACGCCACTACTGTTTGGAGCCGATGGCGCCCACAGCGCCGTGCGCAAGCACATGGGTGTCGCCTTCATCGGCTCTGATTTTCCCGAGGAATGGCCGCTCTACGACATTCATCTCGCCAACTGCCCGCTCGATCCGGGCGAGGCGCACGTTTCCTTCGTCGATGGCGGGCTGGTGTTCCTGCTCTGCATCCGCGACGGCGTCTGGCGCCTGTTCGGCGACGTGCCGGGCCTGCTCGGACGGCTGCCGCCGGGCACGCGCGCCGGCGAGGTGGTGTGGCAGTCGACGTTCCACATCGCCCATCGCCTTGCCGAACGCGAGGTCGACGGCCGCGTGGTGATCGGCGGCGATGCGGCCCACATCCATTCTCCGGTCGCGGCGCGCGGCATGAATCTCGGTGTGGAAGATGCCTTCGTGTTCGCCGCCTGCGCTGCCGATGCGCTCAAGGGCGATCTGACGCGGCTCGCCGATTACGGCCGGGTGCGGCAAGCGGCGCACCGCCAGGTGGTGGGCGAAGTCGAACGGCTGACGCAGCTCGCGCGCGGCCGCCCCAGCGTGATCGGCATTTTCCGCCAGATGTTCGTGCCGTTCATGACCGTCTTCCCACCGGCAGCGCGTGCGATGCGCAATCTCGTCACCGGTCTCGATCACGACGTGGATCTCGACTGAAGCGTCAGTCGGCTTTACAAACAAATGTACACCGCTGCCAAAGCCGGCGGTTTCCGCCGCTGGCATGTCCCTTGCGACCTTCGTGAAGGCAGCCGTCGCCAGGGGAGGTTCCATGCTCAAATTCGTTGCCGCTGTCGCTGCCTGTGTGGCGCTGTTGGGATCGGCCGACGCCACCATCGTCATCACCAGTTCGCGCGCCGATTTTGCGCATTACCCCATCGCCACCACCATCGACTGGGGGATTTTCGGGCCTGCCGGAACGCTGATCTCGACACCCGATGCGCGCATGGCCGGACCGATAATGGTCGGGGTCGGCTCGTCCGAAGGGGTGCTGTCGCGGCATGACGAAGGCACCGATTTCAGCGGCGATTTCGCGGCCGGCGATCATCTTCTCACCGACGCCGGCAGCCAGAGCGACAGCTTCATCGTGCGCTTCGGCAATCCGATCGCCGGTTTCGGCACCCAGATCGAATCCGATGCGCTGACCGGCGCCTGGACCGGTTCGATCGATCTCTACGATGTATCGAACACGCTGATCAGCCATGTCGTCATCGGCGGCACACGCGGCGCCGCGGCGGACGACACCGCGCCGTTCGTCGGCATCCTGTCGGACGCCGGCAATATCTCCTACGCCCTGTTCTGGGTCGACAATCCGGCCGTGTTTCCCGGCAAGTCGGGATCGCTGGCGATCAACCGGATGGATGTCGTCGCGGGCGT
>NZ_JBWZET010000305.1:0-11332 GCF_056722145.1 Rhizomicrobium sp.
GTGCGGCCGCGATAGCGCATGCCATCGACGTAATCATAGTTGTTGTAGGCAATGCCGTGCATCAGCGTACCGCCGAACAGGTTTTCGGTGGCGACGCTGTCGGTATATTCCACGGTCAATCGCCCGACGCCCTGCCGCGTTGGCACAAACAGGCTGCCGCCGAACAGATGGCTGGTCGCCGAATGCGAGATCGGGTTGGAATCCTCGTTCATGTCCTGGGTGTAGAGTTCAAACCCCCAATGCGTGAACAGGCGGCCGTAGCGGATGTCGAAGGCGCCCTGATCGTTGACGACATTGACCTTGGTGGGATCGTTCCGCAGATCAAAATAGCCCGCCAGCGGCTTGCAGGGATGGCCCGAGCCGCACATCTCATCGGTACGCGACAAGCCGATTTCGAGATATGGGATCGGGCTGAAGGCAAAGCGCAGGCCGCTGTAGAGGGTGTTGCGGGCGACGCGCGGCCCATCGAGCACGCCGGCAAAGAATTCGATCTGATACGGTCCCAGCCACGACAGCACCGGCGTTTCGAAGGGCGTGGTGGAGAGGCGCGCAAAGCCCACTTGCGGGATCGGCCGCGCGTTGGTGGAAAGCGACAGCGCCGTAATCCACCCCGGCCCCCACCAGTGATCGACGAGGCCGGCATAGACCACCGCATCGCCGATCCGCTGGGCGATATAGCTGCCGTCGGCCACCAGCACCTGATGATCGCCTTTCGCGGTGGTGCGGGCGCCGAGCGACACATGCAGGGCGGTGCTGCTCCAGAGATATTCGGCCGCGACTTGGCCTTGCAGCGTCTGGCGGCCGAGCCCGTCGAAACCGCGCACCAGGGTGGGTGTGCTGGCGACGTCGACGGTGACGGTTTCGGTGAGCTGGCCGGTGCGCGTTGCACTGCCGCCCAGACGGCGCACCCGATCGGCCGCGGCGCGCAGGTAATCGGGCATCGTCGTCAGCGGCGCGCTATCGAGACGATCGTTCAGTCCCGCCCACGGCAACGGCCAATGCGTGGTGATGGAATCGACCGCGCCGGCCCCGGCCAGGAGTTCGATATCGGTGCGCAAGGCCGCATCGCCCGGCTCGGCCCAGGGACCGGCACCAGCCGGCGCGAAGAGCAAAGCGACTACCGCCAGCCAAGCCCGCACGTATCCTCCAATCTAATTTGGAATGGCACCAATGTACCTACCGTGCCGGGATTGGCGCGAGCTCGTCAATGCCGAGCTGGCGCAGCGTCAGCGAGCCGACGAATCGATTCGGCGGCCGGTTCTGCCAGCGCTGTCATCATACTATTGCAAAGCCGCTGCCGTTCGCGCCCTACCGGCAGGAAGGCAACCGATTGCGAGTAGACGCAAACCGCTCCGATGTGCGAAGAGAGGGTGCAAAGCACGTCAACATACACACAGGTTCCTATGACGACTCCGCGCCCCGTTCGTAAAGCAGTCCTGCCGGTTGCCGGCCTTGGCACGCGTTTCCTTCCCGCGACCAAAGCTGTCCCCAAAGAGATGCTGACGATCGTCGACAAGCCGGTCGTGCAATATGCCGTGGAAGAGGCCAAGGAAGCGGGCATCGAGCAGTTCGTGTTCGTCACCGGGCGCGGCAAGCAGGTCATCTCCGACCATTTCGACCATGCCTACGAACTCGAATCGCAGCTGGCGGCGCGCGAAAAGACCGAACAGCTCAACAGCCTGCTCGAAATGCTGCCGAAGACCGGTTCGGTCGGCTTCGTCCGTCAGCAGAATCCGCTCGGCCTCGGCCACGCGGTGTGGTGCGCTCGCCATTTCATCGGCAACGAGCCGTTCGCCGTGCTCTTGCCCGACGATTTGATGGTGGGAACGCCGGGCTCGGTGGCGCAGATGGTGGAAGCTTATAACCGTGTCGGCGGCGGCTGCATCGTCGCGGCGGAGGAAAAGACCCGCGAAGAAACCAAGCGCTACGGCGTCGTCGATCCTGGCGCCAAGCACGGCAATGCCACCGAAGTGAAGGCGCTGGTGGAAAAGCCCGATCCCGACAAGGCGCCGTCGAACCTGTGCATCATCGGCCGCTACATCCTGCAGCCGGAGATTTTCGAAATCCTCGACAGCCAGGAACGCGGCGCCGGCAACGAGATTCAGCTCACCGACGCGATGGCCAAGCTGATCGGCAAGATGCCGTTCCACGCGGTGGAGACGTTCTGCGAGCGCTACGACTGCGGCGACAAGGTCGGCTTCCTGCACGCCAACATCGCGGTCGGCCTCAAGCGCCCCGATATCGCTCCGGCGCTGCAGGCAATCCTGAAGCAGTATTCCAAGTAAGATTGCCCGGCGCGACCTGCTGAAATCGAAACGCCCCCGGAGCAATCCGAGGGCGTTTGTTTTAGGGCTCGCGCATGCCTTCGTCGGCGGTGCGCAGGATCGGGTTCATCACATAGGACGCGATGGTGCGCTTGCCGGTCTTGATTTCGGCGCTGAGCACCATGCCGGGCCGCACCTTGCAGCCGCGGTGCACGAGGTCCTGCGCCGGCGTCAACAGCCGCACGCGGGCGTGATAGACCAGCGAGGTTTTGTCGCCCTCCTTGAGCGGCACGGAATCGGCCGAGAGCACATCGAGGCGACCGTCGATGGTGCCGTATTTCTGGAACGGATAGGCCTCCAGCTTTACCCGCACGGTATTGCCGACGTGCAGGTGCGAAACATCGCGCGCCGGCACATTGGCTTCGGCATAGAGATCGGCGCCGTCGGGCACCAGCGTCACCAGCGTTTCGGCTTCCTTCATCACCGAACCGACCGAGCGGTCGGCGATTTCCAGCACCACGGAGTCGGCCGGCGCGCGCAGATCGGCATATTCCTTCATCTGCCGCGCCTTGTTCAACGTCTCGCTGGCCTCAGCGAGGTCCTGGCGCGCCTTGACCAGTTGCTGGTTATGATCGCTGCGCCACTTGTCGAGGAACGAGGCCCGCTCCGCTGCGGTTTCATTGCGCTGGTCGGTCAGCTTCTTGAGGTCGCCCTCGGTATTCTGCAGCCGCATCTGGACATCGATGGCGCTCGATTGTGCCTTCATCACGTCGAGTGGCGCGCCGGCTTTCTGCTGCACTAGGCCCTGATAGATGCCGACGACCTTGTTGGCCATCGCAAGCTGGTTGTTGAGCCCGTCGATGGCGGCGACATCGGCATTGATCTGGGCGTGGAGAGCGCTGATGCGGCTGGCACGCTGCGCGATTTCGGCGGCGTAGGTCGCCTGCTCCTGGGTGTAGATCTGCGCCTGCGTTTTGCGCTCCGGCGGATCGTCGGGCGCGGCCGCAAACGAGGTGCCGCCGAGCTGCGCCTCCAGCCGTTCCACTTCGACCGCAGACGAGCGCACTTTATGGTCCAGCGCGGCAACGTCGGCCTGGGCGAAGGCGGGATCGAACGACACCAGGATCTGGCCTTTCCTGACGTGATCGCCCGGCTGGACGTGCAACTGCAGGATGCGCGAGGTGGTGTAGGGGCTCATCACGATCAGCGGCGTCTTGGTGGCGATTTTGCCTTGCGCCACGACGATGCGGTCGAGCGTGCCGACGATGGACCAGAGAATCGCGAGCACCAGGAACGTCAGCACCGCGTACAGCGCAATGTGGGCCGACAGCGGGATCGGCGCCTCTTCGAGGGCTTCGGCGTCGGTCTTGAAGGCGTGCGCCATCTGGCTGTCGGGATCGACGCCGCCGAACAGCTTGTCGACCGTGCGATCGGACCAGGCGCGCCGGCGCTTCAGCCATTGGCCGGCCCTGTAGATCACGTCTGACAGCAACCGGCTCATTCCGCCCTCGCCATCTGCTGCGACCACAACAGGCGGTAGATCGCGTTGCGTTCGAGAAGCTCGCTGTGACGCCCGGCATCGGAAAGCTGGCCATTTTCGAGCACCAGGATGGTGTCGGCGGCGCGAATGGTCTGCAGCCGGTGCGAGATCACGATGGTGGTGCGTCCCTTGGCGATCTGGGCGAGGTTCCGGACCACGATGGCTTCCGAATCCGGATCAAGCGACGACGTCGCCTCGTCGAAGATGATGATCCGCGGCCGCCGCAGCAGCGCGCGGGCGATCGAAAGCCGCTGCTTCTGCCCGCCCGACAAATTCACCGCCCCTTCTTCGAGCAGGGTGTCGTAGCGCTGTGGCAGCTGCTGGATGAATTCGTCGGCACCGGCTATGCGGGCGGCATTGACGATATCCTCGAAGCCGGCCGTCGGCTGGCCCATGCGGATATTGTCCTTGATGGTGCCGCGGAACAGGAACGGCTCCTGCGGCACGACGCCGATCTGGCTGCGCAAATAGGCGAGATCGATATCGCGGATGTTGTGGCCGTCGATGCGGACCGCGCCCTCGCCGGCATAATAAAGGCCCTGCAGCAGCGCCGACAGCGTCGTCTTGCCCGAACCGGAGCGGCCGACGATGCCGATCATCTTGCCGGCACCGATATCGACCGAGAAATCCTTGAGCGCCGGGCGATCGGTGTTGGGATAGCGGAAGGTGATGCGGTCGACGACGATATCGCCTTTCAAGGTCGGGGTCAGGCCGCGATTGGTCTGCTCGGTCGGCTGGTTCATGACGTTGCCGAGCATTTCGACGCTCATCAGCACTTCCTGATAGTGGTTGAGCAGGCCGATGAGCTGCAAGACCGGGCTGACGACGCGCCCCGACAGCATGTTGAAGGCGACCAGACCGCCGACGGTCAGCGAGTTGTCGAACACCAGGAAGGCGCCGATCGCGACGATGGCGATGGTCATCGCCTTTTCGGTGATCTGCGAGAAGGTGTTGGCGGCAAGGCTGATCTTGCCGACCTGGACATAGGTGCGCACCGCTTCGGCGGCGGCATCGTCCCATTCCTCTTCGCGCCGCGGCTCCAGGTTCAGCGACTTGATGGTCCGCATGCCGTGGATGCTTTCCACCAGCAGCGACTGGCGTTGCGCTTCCGCCTGATAAAGATGGCGCAGGCGCTTCCTGTAAGGCCCGATCATCGCTGCGATCATGAGACCCAGGATCGTCGTCACGCCGAGCACGACCAGGGTCAGCCGGACGCTGTACCACATCAGGAGCGGCAGGAAGACCAAGAGCGCCGGCATGTCGAGCAGCACCGTCAGCAGCCGCCCGGTGAGGAACTCGCGGATTTGCGTTCCTTGCTGCATGTGCTTGGTGACGACGCCGGCAAGCTGCTGCTCGAAAAAGGCGATCGGCAGCGCCACCAGATGCCGGAATGTCTTGCGCGCCAGCCTGATGTCGATCCGGCTCGCGGTGTTGAGAATAAAGAAGCCGCGCAGCCACGACAGCATGCCGTCGAATACCACCGCCACGATCACGCCGGTGGTGATTATGGTCAGGGTCGGGATCGACAGATAGACCAGCACCCGGTCGATCACGATCTGGAAGAAGATCGGCACCGCCAGCGCCAGGAAATGCATCGCCAACGCCGCAATGATGACGTTGCGTAGCAGCACGCGCTGGTTCCACAATTCCGGCACGAACCAGCCGAGCCCGAAGCGGCGGTTGGAATCCGACAGCTTGTAGAGCCGCTTCAGCAGAATGATTTCGCCGGTCCAGTATTCCAGGAACTCGGCCTTGGGCACCGGAAACAGATTGGCCTCGGGCGCCCGCGGATTGAACATGACGACATGTTCGCCCTCCGGCGCCGCGGCTTCTCCCGGCTTGGCCTGGAGCGTGACCGACGTCTGCAGCAGCACGACATAACCGCCGGTTTTCAGCCTCGCCATGAACGGAGTCAGCTTGGCGAAGCGCTGCAGGCGCTCCCAGTCGAGGGTGTGAACTTGCGCCTTGAGACCCTCGCTGCGGGCAGCGCGGGCAAGCTCCTCGGCGGCAGGCTCGCCATCCTTGCCGTAGACATGGAGCAGGCGCGGCAGGCTCCAATCGAGCTGGAAATGCCGCGCGACGGCGGCCAGCGCCTTGTAGCCGGTCTGTTCGCAGACCGCTTGGCCCGCACCTTTGTACGCTAACGAAACAGTTTCAGTCATGCCCGGCCCGCCCTGCCTGTCGGCAGCAATATAACCGGAGCACGCGCTGGTGCGAGACGTCGCGTCGCGTCAGCTATCTATAATTCGACCACCGCAAACAGCAGGGAAGCTATCTCAAGGGAATGGTGGTTTTGGCCGCTCAGCCGGCGGCGCGTCGGTTGAAACCGGCTCGGGTGGCGGGGGTGCAGGTGGAACATCTGCGGCTGCCGGATCAGCCACGGCAACGGGAGCCGTCGCCGCCGCCGTGCGGGCGGGGCCCTTGTCGCGTTCGAGCTTGGCGATGGCCTCAGCTGCTTCGCTGATGCGACGCGCCGCCATCAGGAAAGCTTCCACCGGCATGAACAGGCGATGATCCACCACCGGCTTCGGCCGCGAGCTGTTTTCGCCCTCCTCGGGGACGAAGGTGATGAAATCGAGGCGGACGGTTCCGCCCACCACCACGATCGGGCCGACGCCGTCGGCAAAGACCTGTTCGCTCACGCTGCCACTCCTTGAATTCAATCCCCGCCGCCAGTGTTAAGGAAGCAGGCGTCCTGATGCAACCCGTTGGATGCCGTCGCACATTTGTCCCTGTACGGACAATGGTTGCCGCAGCGTCATGGCGTTTGCGCGCTTGCGCGAGTTGGGCGGCGGCTGATACGCGTGCGGGATGGTGGAAAAATCGCTCTACGCCCCGACCGACACCGCGGAAATCTGGCGTGCGGTGCTGGCGTTTCTCATCCGCAGCCGACACGCCCTCATCGCCGGTGCCGCGGTCGGCATCGTGTTGGCATCGATCTACGCCCACGTCGCGCCGCGCGTTTATGAGGTCGCCCTGACGGTAACGCCGACGGCGCAGAACGCGACGACCTCGCTCAAGAGCCTCGGCAATCTCGGCAGCATGCTGGGCATGGCCAATCCGCTCGCCGGCCACAACGACGCGTTCGACTACTATCTCGCCGGGCTCGACGCGCGCGTGACGATGGAACGGCTGACCAAGGACCAAACCCTGATGCATGCGCTGTTTCCGGAGGAATGGTCGCAGGAAAGCCAGACCTGGCATCCGCGCCGTTCGCCGGTCCTGGCGGCAGAGCGCGGGATCGCGGCGGTCGTGGGCTATCCGGTGCGGGCCTGGACACCGCCCGATGCGGCGCGGCTGCAGGATTACGTGAAAAAGAATGTCACCATCGACAGCGACAAGAAAACCCGCCTGACGACGATCTCGATCCGCTCCGATCATCCCGAAACCGCGTCGCGGCTGCTGCTCGGACTGCATCAGGCGATCGACGGCTATCTGCGCGACCGCACCATGGTACGCGCTACCAACTACATCGACTACATCAATCGCGAACTCACCAAGGTCACGGTCGCGGAATACCGCCAGGCGCTGATCGACACCGCGTCGGAGCAGGAAAAGTTGCGCATGGCCGCCAGTTCCAACCTGCCCTTCGCTGCCGAACCGTTCGGGGGCGCCGAGGTGTCGTCGCGGCCGGTTTCGCCCAACTTGCCGGTGCTGTGGGTGCTGGGCGCGTTGCTAGGAACCGCGATCGGCGGGTTATGGGCTCAGTTCGGCGCGCCGCGGTTTGCGGCCCGCCGCCACCGCCACGCGCCCTTGCATCAGATGGTGGAGTAGGTGCGCGCCGTTTTCAGCCTGTGCCATCCGCGCAAGCCGGGGCTGCTCGACCACGCCCGTGCCATCGTCCGGTACGGCCGCCTCTACGATACGCCGGCGCGCTACGATCTGATTTCCCATCTCTCCGACATCGGCAAAATCACGCGCGACGCAACCGTGGTGACGTGGGACAACTCGCCGGCGTCGCTGGCATTGGCGTGGGCCTGCAAAATTCGCGGCGCCAGGATCGTCTATTACCTGCACGAGCCCGGCGGCCTGGGGCAGAAACTGGTGAAGGACGATCCGCTGTTCTACAGCTTTCTCGCCGCCTTCGCCGAGTTGTCGTTCCGCGGCGTGGCCGATCTCGTCGCGGTGCCGCGCTACGACCGCATGGCGCATGGCGATGTTTTCCTGCCGCTGCCGTTTCGCGACGATCGGCCACCGCCGGCCTCCAACGCCCGCCGCATCGGCTTTATCGGCGCTCGCCGCCATCATCGTTTGCAGCATGTGTTCGCCGGCCTCGAACCGGTGATCCGCCGCGAAGGCTTCGAGCCCGCCTATTTTCCCGCCCCCGGCGGCGGCTTCGGCGAGGCCGACAAGTTCGCCTTTCTGTCCGAGTGCGCGGCGGTATGGAATCCCTACGGCGTGCCGCTCAACCAGTCCGGCGTCACGCTCGATGCTGCGATGAGTTCGATCCCGGTGATCGGCACCGCCTTCGAACCGTTCCGCGAGACCCTGAAACGTTACGGCCTGTTCTACGAGCTGCGCTTGGCAGACGGTCCTGAAAGCCTCGCCGAGCAAATGCGTGTGATCCTGCTCCGTCTCGCCGCCAAGACCGATCGCTCCCCGGTCGATCCCGTCGCGCTGAGCGAACTCGGCGGCGCCGCGATGTTCCGCCGCCGCTGGCTGCCGTTCCTGCAGGGAATTTAGGCCCGCAACGATTGCAAAAACGCGCCCATCGCGCGCTCTACATACTGTATCGCCGCGGCGGAGCGGTCCGATGTCGTATCCTCCAACGCCGCGATCACCGCATTCGCCATCGCGTCGGGCTGGGGTGGCCAATCGAGCACCGACACCTGCCCCGCAAAACCATCAAACACCGCATCGGTGCCCCAGCACGAGGTGACAAGGCTGCGCCCGGCCAGCAGCGTCTCCACCGATTTCATCTTCAACCCGCTCGACGGTCCCACCGGCGCCACCAACGCACCGACGCCGCTGTAGAAATCGCCGATGGTGTCGACTTCACCCTGCAACCGCGCGCCGCCGCGGGCGAATGCCGCGCGCAAATCCGCCGGCACGTCGCGACAGATGGCACCGCCGATCACGAAGCCGATCCCGGCGGCGCGCAACGCAGCGAGAAACCGCGGCTCGGCCAGCAGCCGCAAGGTGGCGCGATTGATCGCGTTGCCGCTGCCGGCGAAAAATCCCGCCTCCCGCGGGCGCGGCTTGGCGGCCAGCGCCGTCAGCGCGGCGTGATCGGGCGGCACGCTCGGGATCACCGGCAGGCGCACGCCATAGCGGCGCGCGAATTCGTCGGCATCGAACTGCGAGATCGCAGCATTGCGGATGGGCGCCCGCAGCACCCGCGCTTCGTCGGCATCGCTGAGGCTGATCCAGGTGCGCCGGCCGATGCGGGCATGGCGCCCGGCCATGACATCGCCGAGATTGACCGTGACCTTGTCGCCGAGCCGGTCGAGCCGCAGCAGGATCACGCCCCAGGCGTAGTAACAGAAGATGCGGTCATAGCCCGCCGTCCGCAGCGGCGTCGTGACAAAAAAGGGAAAGTGATCGCGCCATTTCAGCTTGCACGCCAGCATCGTTCCTGCCGCCTGCCACGCAAGCGCGTTCCAGCGCGCGAATTGCGCCATCGGCCCACGCCGCACCCGCGCCTTGATCCCGCGCGCATCGAGCCAACGTTGAGCCGCACGCGGCGGCGCGAACAGCGACAGCACATCGAGGCGGAATTCCGCCGCCATCGCGCGGAGCAGCGTTTCCTGATGCTGGGTCATGCCGTTCTGGGTGCGGACGTCGATCGGCCCGACGTAGAGCGCCTTCACGTCGGCACCGGGCGCCAGCGCTTCGCCGTGACGAACGCCAAAATGCGCGGCATCAGCACGATGGTGCCAAATATGATCAGCAGCAACAGGTACGAATAGACATCCTGGATGCGCGAGCGCAGCATGTAGACGCACATCAGCCCGACGAAAATCCGCGTCGCCGGCAAGTGCAGCGCGTTCAGCACCGCATCGACGAGCCTCAGTTCCAGCGCGACGATCACACCCGCCACCAGCGCCACAGCCAGCGTCGGCCGGTAATAAATCATCTCGCCGAGCCAGGTGTAGATCGAAACGGCGTCGAAGCTGTCGGTATCGCTCGGATAAAGGCACAGCGTCATTTCGACATTGAACGAGAATACGCTTTTGTGGACGAGGAAACCGGGCAGGAATTTCTGCAGGAACTGGCCAATGAAACCGATCACGGAACTGCCGCCGCACGCCGCGTCGTTCAGCATCCCGAGATTGATGAACGGCCAGATGATCGAATCCCCCATCGGAGTGGAATACTGCGTGTTGGCGGTGTCGCCGCGCAGCACCGACGCGATCTCGTAAAGCCCAAGCGCGATCGCGGCCCCGACGATGACGCGAAAAAGCGTCAGCCGTCCCGATCCCGCGAACCACGCGAATGCGCTCATCAGCAACATGCCCCGCGAGGCACCCGATTGATAGAAGATGCACATTGCGGCCACCGCCATCATCGCCAGCCGAAGTCGCGTCTGCGACCGTCGCGCCAAGTCAACCAGCATGAACGGCATGAACACCATCAAATCACCGACCAGGTTGACGAGGCTGCGGCCCTGGCCCACGCCGGCATCGGTATCGCGGATGACGACATCAACCGCGTGCGGATTGAAGAACACGTTCTGCTGCAGCATCTGCTTGCCGAATACCGCATCGTAAACCGTGAACAGCACCGCGGCCGCCATCAGGGCGATCGAAAAATCGGCGCTCAACCATGCCGGGTCGGTCTCGTCGTGCGCCGCGGCCGCCTGCAAGCGGCTACGATCGTTCCAGCAAAAGATAAGGACCGGCAGCGCTGCCAGCAGACTCGCGCCGATCGCCACCGGCCCCAGCAGGACCGCGGCCGGCAATCCCCAGGCAAGAAGCCCGAACACGACATACCAGCTGACGGGCCAGGTTCTGAACATCGCCCCTCGTTAGCGTGGAAGCGGAGCGCCGATCAAGGCTGCCGGAGCGGCATTTGTTGTACCTCACTACATTCTTGCCAGAACGCAGCGCGCCGTGGCATGAGCGCAGCAATGAAAGCAGTAATCCTTGCCGGCGGAATGGGCACGCGCCTCAGCGAAGAGACCAGCGTCCGCCCCAAGCCGATGGTGGAAATCGGCGGCCAGCCGATCCTGTGGCACATCATGATGATCTACGCCGCGCACGGCGTCAGCGATTTCGTGGTGTGCCTTGGCTACAAGGGCTATTTCATCAAGGAATATTTCGCCAATTTCGTGCTGCACCGCTCCGACGTCAGCTTCGATTTCGCCCGCAACAGCATGGAGTTTCTCGGCGGACCGGTGCCGCCGTGGCGCGTCACGCTGATCGACACCGGCGTCGACACCATGACCGGCGGCCGCCTCAAGCGCATTCGTTCCGCGCTCGATCCGCGCGAACCATTCTGCATGACCTATGGCGACGGCGTCGCGGATGTCGATATCTCCGCGCTGATCGCGTTTCACCGCCGCCATGGAGTGGAGGCAACCGTCACC
>NZ_JBWZET010000306.1:0-4280 GCF_056722145.1 Rhizomicrobium sp.
GTCGTAACGCTCTACGAGCTCGAACCGGCTCCGGGGGTGAAGTCCTCGCGCGTGATCGGCCTTGCCGACGACATCGCCCGCTCGATGTCGGCGGTGTCGGCGCGCGTCGCTGTCGTTCAGGGCCGCAACGCCATCGGCATCGAACTGCCCAACCAGGACCGCGAGACCGTCTACCTGCGCGAGCTTCTGGCCAGCGAGGACTTCAACAAGTCGAGCCATCGGCTGTCGATCGCGCTCGGCAAGACGATCGGCGGCGAGCCGGTGATGGCCGATCTCGCCAAGATGCCTCACTTGCTGATCGCCGGCACCACCGGTTCGGGCAAGTCGGTGGCGATCAACACCATGATCCTGTCGCTGCTCTACCGGCTGCCGCCGGACCAGTGCAAGCTGATCATGATCGACCCCAAGATGCTGGAATTGTCAGCTTACGACGGTATCCCGCATCTGTTGGCCGAAGTGGTGACCGATCCGAGGAAAGCCGTCGTCGCCCTCAAATGGGCGGTGCGCGAAATGGAAGAGCGCTACCGCAAAATGTCGAAGCTCGGCGTGCGCGGGGTGGAGGCCTTCAACGAACGGGTCAAGAAAGCCAAATCCAAGAACGAAGTTCTCAAACGCACGGTGCAGACCGGCTTCGACAAGGAAACCGGCAAGCCGGTCTACGAAGACGAAGTGCTCGAACTCGAGCCGATGCCCTACATCGTCGTGGTGGTCGACGAAATGGCCGATCTGATGATGGTCTCGGGCAAGGAGATCGAAGGCGCGGTGCAGCGGCTCGCCCAGATGGCACGCGCCGCCGGCATCCATCTCATCGCCGCCACCCAGCGCCCCTCGGTCGACGTCATCACCGGCACCATCAAGGCGAACTTCCCGACCCGCATCTCGTTCCAGGTGACGAGCAAGATCGACAGCCGCACCATCCTCGGCGAACAGGGTGCCGAACAACTCCTCGGCCAGGGCGACATGCTGTACATGATGGCGGGCGGCCGCATCCGCCGCGTCCACGGTCCGTTCGTCTCCGACAGCGAAGTCGAAGAGATCGTCAAGTTCCTCAAGACGCAAGGCACGCCCGACTATCTCGAAGCGGTCACCGAAGAGCCCGACGACAGCGGTGACGATCCCTTCGGCGCATTCGGCGAAGGCAACGGCAGCTCGGGCGACGATCTTTACGACAAGGCGCTCGACATCGTGGCGCGCGAGCGGAAAGCCACCACCAGCTATATCCAGCGCCGCCTGCAGATCGGCTACAACCGCGCGGCGCGGCTGATCGAGCGCATGGAAGAAGAGCAGGTCATCTCCAAGCCCAACCATAAGGGCGTGCGCGAAGTCTTGCTGCCCGATCACCGCGAAGAATAATCCGCAGCGGATTGCCGTAACGACACGCTGTTCAGCGAATTTGTCGCCGGTTACAAGCGCGAGCACCCTCTAGGGACCCGCGCATGGTTCGCTTCGTTACCGCCGTTCTCGCGCTTGCCGCCGTTTCGACCGCTGCCGTCGCCGCGGATGCCAAGCATGGCGAAGAAGTGTTCGGCCGCTGTGCCATGTGCCACAACGCCGACAAGGGCGGCGGCAACGGGCTCGGGCCCAATCTCAACGGTGTCGTCGGGCGCAAGGCGGGATCGCTGCCGGGCTTTTATTACTCGCCGGTGCTGAAGGCCGCCAACATCACCTGGACCGACGACAAGCTGCGCGCCTGGCTCGCCAATCCGCAGAAACTGGTGCCGGGCAACCGCATGGCCTTCGCCGGCCTGCGCAAACCCCAGGAAATCGACGACGTCATCGCCTATCTGAAGACGAAGAAGTGATCACACTTTGATCTGTCCCAGCACGCTGCGGCCGTCGCTGGTTTCGAGGCGGATCTGGTAATCACCTTCGGACAGATAGAACACCGCCTCGCGCACGCCGGCGGCGAGCGGGTACTGGTCCGACGGCACCGCATTGGGCGTGCCCGCTTCGCTCAGCGGCACCGCCTGGATGAGATCGTGCGGCGCCGTCAACGCCGCCAGCGCGAACGGCGCCCGCGTGCGGCCGACCGCCAGCCAGCCAGGACGGCCGTCGATTTTTGCCAGCCGTGGATGGATCACCTCGACATCGATCTGGGATCGCGACAGGCAGACGGGGCGGTCTTGCGCATCGAACAGCACCACCGGCACGGCCGGCGCCAACGTATCGAGCACCGCCTTCAACGCCGGCTCCTCCGCCATCGGCGCAGGCGGCGGCAGGCCCCAGCTCTGGCTGATGCACAACGGATCGATCCCGGTCTTGGCCTTCAGGCGCGCCGCAAACCACATCCGCCCGTCAGCCCCCGCCGCCTTCAGAACATGATCGTAGCCGCAAATGACGAAGACGCGCGCGCGCGGATCGGCATCGAGAATGGTGGCGATGAAATTGTTGGCCTCGGCATCTTCGCGGGCGTCGATTTCGCCGCTGCCGCCCAGCTGCGCAGCGCGCGCTTCGTAGGCGGCGAAATGATAGCCGCGGCGGCGGGCGCGGCGCAGCATCTCGGCATAGACCGGATCGGCGGCGTACCAGCCGGTTTTGGGCGTGACGGCACCGCCGGCGTTGAGCGCTGCGGCGGCGGCCGACGGACGCTCGGCGTTGTCGAAGGTCTCGGCGGCGAAACAGGAAAATCCTTCCGCCGCCAGCCGCTCCGCCACCGCCGCCGCAAAGGCGCGGCAGCGCGAAGCATGATGGGCTTCGTTGAGGATCACGATCCGCCGCGAGCGCGCCGCCAGCGCAATCGTTTCCACCGCATCGGCGGTCTTGACGCCGGAGAGATCGGGCACCGGCAGCGGCGCGGTCGCCGGGACCGCGAAGGCCGCTTCTTCGTCGCCGGTCATCGCCGCCAGTTGTGCCGACAGCCAGACCGCGGCCGGATTGTTCTGGTAGAAATCGAGCAGCGGCAGATAGCGCCCCTCGTCCATCAGCGCTGCATATTCTTCGCTGCCGGGCGCGGCGTCGGCGCGGGCGGAGGCGGCGAGTACCGTCGCAGCGGCCGAAACAAGCACGGCGCGGCGGGAAAAAAGGGAAGACGTGACGGTCATGGCGTTGGCCATTGTGCGCCCATTCGGTGCTGCTTCCGTAACGATGCCCGGGCTGCGAATTATGCGGCACGGTGACGCGAGGGGAAATCCTCTAGCGCCTTGCCGCCGCGACGTGCCGGAAAATAGCACAGCCGCCCCGTTTCGTTGACAGAGTCGCGCCCCCCGCCTAGCGTTTGCGCGCAACAATGCCGAAGCGGTCGCGGCGGCGGTTCGCTCCAGGACTCCGCATGAAAGTCGTCGTCCCCGTCAAACGGGTGGTGGATTACAACGTCAAGGTCCGCCTCAGCGCCGGCGCCCTCGATCTCGCCAATGTCAAGATGAGCATGAACCCGTTCGACGAGATCGCCGTCGAAGCAGCGGTGCGGCTCAAGGAGAACGGCACGGCGAGCGAAGTCATCGCCGTCTCGATCGGTCCGCGCGAGGCCGCCGACACGCTTCGTACCGCGCTCGCCATGGGCGTCGACCGCGGCCTTCTGGTGATCGCCGACGGCGACATCGAACCGTTATCGGTCGCCAAAATCCTCCAGGCGGTTTGCGTCGACGAGCAGCCCGGCCTCGTCCTCGCCGGCAAGCAGGCGATCGACGACGATTGCGGTCAGACTGGTCCGATGCTGGCGGCCCTCCTCGGCTGGGCGCAAGCGAACCGTGCCCATACCCTCGCGATCGAGGGCGAGACCGCCATCGTCGAACGCGAAATCGACAACGGCCTGCAGACCGTGACGCTGAAACTTCCGGCTGTCGTCACCACCGATTTGCGCCTCAACGAGCCGCGCTATGCCTCGCTCCCCGGCCTGATGAAAGCGAAGAAGAAACCGATCGCGGCGAAGACCGCGGCCGATTACGGCGTCGACACCTCGCCGCGGCTGACGGTGCTGTCCGTCACCGAACCCGCAGCGCGGCCGGCCGGCATCAAAGTGAAAACGGCCGGCGAGCTGGTCGATCACCTGACAGCGGCCGGAGCGATCTGATGGCCAGCCTGGTTCTCGCCGAACACGACAACCGCCATCTCGCCGACGCCACTGCCAGAACGGTGACCGCGGCGCTGGCGCTTGGCTACGAGGTGCAGGTGCTGGTCGCCGGTCACGATTGCGCCGCCGTCGCCGACGCCGCTGCCCGCCTCGCTGGCGTGGCGATGGTGCTCTGTTGCGATGATCCGCTTTACGCCCATGGCTTGCCCGAGCCGCTGACGGCGCTGCTGGTCCCACTCGCTGCCGATTTCGACGCGGTGCTGGCGCCGGC